>QIHJ01000389.1 GCA_003229065.1 Candidatus Dadabacteria bacterium | reverse complement strand
CCCGACAGGATCGCTTCCAGGATACTGGGCATGGGCGATGTGCTTTCTTTCATCGAAAAGGCACAGTCGGCATTCGATGAGAAGGAAGCCGAGGAAATGTCCAAAAAGCTCCTCAAAAAGGAGTTTAACCTCGGGGACTTCCGAGACGCTATGCTCGCAATGGGCAAGTTGGGGTCGCTTGACAGTATGACGCAGATGATCCCCGGCATGAAGCAGGTCGCCAAAGACCCCAAGGCGATTGAGACCGCGGAGAAAGAAATAAAGAGAACTATCGCCATTATAAATTCCATGACGCCCAAGGAGAGGCTCAACCACACGCTGCTTAACGGCAGCAGGCGCAAGAGGATCGCCAAGGGTAGCGGCACTAGAGTAGAAGATATTAACCGCATGATTAAGAATTACATGCAGATGAGAGGTATGATGAAGAACATGGGGAAAATGGGAAAATTAGCGAAGAGAATGATGAAAGGGATATGATTTTATCTTATTTTAGATTATACTGATAATTGTACTAGGAGGTACGAAACATTTGGTTAAGATAAGACTTACGCGAAGCGGATCTAAAAAGAGGCCGTTTTATAGAATAGTGGCAGCGGATTCACGGTCGCCCCGGGACGGGAAGTTTCTCGAGATTCTGGGTTTCTACGATCCCAGGAAGAACCCTCATGTGCTGGAAGTGAATAAAGAGCGGGTGCAGGACTGGGTCGATAAAGGCGCTCAGACCTCGGTTAGGGTCGAGAAGTTGATCTCAAGCTTAAACTGAAGACATATACGGATACTAAAATATGGGACTAGAAGACTAGTCAGACCACACAGGGGAGGTATCAGATATGGATCAGATTACAGAGCTTGTTACAATGATCGCGAAATCTCTGGTTGACAATCCCGACCAGGTAGAGGTTCGCGAGATTGCTGGAGAGCAGACGGCGGTGCTTGAGCTTAAGGTAGCTCCCGATGATCTGGGTAAAATTATCGGGAAGCAGGGAAAGACAGCCAAAGCAATCAGGACTATCCTGAGCGCGTCAGCAGCCAAAATGAGAAAACGAGCCGTTCTCGAGATACTGGAATAACCTATATCCCCCTTTTTATGATATGGGGCTAATTTCTTTCGGTAAAATTACAAAGCCACACGGGCTTGCGGGAGAAGTAAAACTATTGCCGCACAGCCGCACTATGGACAGCTTTAACGAGATTACGAGAATCTATATAGAGGATAAATCCTCAGACACCCCTCAAGAATTTAACATCACAAGCTTCAGGTTCCATAAAAATACAGCAATTTTAAAACTATACGGCGTGGATTCAATAGAAGAAGCCCAGAGCCTGGGCGGGCGGGAAGTTTACATTCAGGAGGGAGAGCTTGGGGTGCTCGATGAAGATGAATATTACTTCTTTGATCTCATAGGGCTCGAAGCTTACACGGAGGACGGCACATATCTGGGCAAGGTCGAAGAAGTCATGGAAAGGGCAATCCAGAGTATCCTTGTAATTAAGAACAAAGAGAGCGAGTTACTTGTGCCGATGGCTGAGCCTATTGTAAAGGAAATAAACCTGGAAGAAGGAAAAGTTATTATATCCCCTGTAAAAGGAATGCTGGATCAGGATTGACCCTAGTAAACAGTACCCGTTAAATATTCTTCATTATGAGATACGACATAATAACCATATTCCCTGAGTTTTTTGAATCACCCCTATCGGTAGGCAATATCAAAAAAGCGCGGGATAAGAACCTAATCGAGATCGAAACGCACGATTTAAGAGACTGGACCACAGACAAGCACCGCTCGGTAGACGACACTCCATATGGCGGAGGGGGCGGAATGCTCATGAAGCCCGAGCCACTTGGAGCAGCCATTGAAGCCGTAAAGAAGCCCCGCGCTAAATCCCTGGTAATACTCACCACGCCGGCAGGGGAAAAGTTTAACGACCGTATAGCGAGGGAGCTTGCCTCTTTTGAGCAGATAATCGTAATCTGCGGCAGATATGAAGGCATTGACGAGAGGGTAAAGGAGCTATATGTAGACAGAGAGATTTCACTCGGGGATTTCGTACTTACCGGAGGAGAGTACGCTGCGTGCGTGATTGTAGACTGCGTTTCAAGGTTCGTCCCCGGAGTACTCGGGAATGCAGAGTCCCCAGAGAATGAATCCTTTAAATACTCCCTTTTAGAATACCCTCAGTACACGAGACCCGAGAGCTTTAAGGGCAAAAGCGTTCCCGGAGTGCTTCTCTCGGGCAACCATAACGAGATCGACACCTGGAGGAGAAAACAAAGCGTAGAAAGGACGTATAAGAAAAGGCCCGACCTTCTGGACAGAGCAGAGCTTACAAAAGAAGAGCTTAAAGCTATAAAAGAGCTCAAATCAAAGAGCAGTCATCCATTTAATTTATATATTGCATTAGTCCATTATCCAGTATACAATAACCGGTTCACGATTATTACAACTGCATTCACGAATCTCGATGTTCATGACATTGCGCGCTCCGGCGCAACTTACGGGATAAAGAAGTTTTTTCTCGTACAGCCCAATCCTGAGCAGCAACAGTTAATAGAGCGCGTGCTCAGTCATTGGACAGACGGAAGGGGCGCCTCGTTTAACGAATCCAGGTCAAGCGCCCTTGCCCTGGTAAGAGTCAAAGACTCTGTAGGGGATGTAGTAAGTGAGATAGAAAAAGCTCACGGTAAGAGACCGAAAATCATCGTAACGGACGCTCGTTTCGGTGACGACATGATCGGGTTCGAGGAGCTTAGAGAAATGATATATAAGCACGAGGATGATTCTTATTTACTTCTTTTCGGTACGGGATGGGGCCTTGCAAAAGAGATTATGGACGAGGCTGATTATACGCTAAAGCCCGTTTCGGGTTATACTGACTACAATCATTTATCGGTCAGAAGCGCGGCAGCAATCGTACTGGACAGATTATTTTCATCTGAGGTATAGATAGTAAGAACAATATCAGGAAAAAAATCAGGAGAATAATGATGAGCGTTATACAGGAAATAGAGAAATCCTACATGAGAGAAGACATCCCCGATTTCCGATCGGGTGATACGGTAGCCGTCCACTATAAGATTAAAGAGGGCGACAGGGAAAGGATACAGATTTTCGAGGGTGTCGTGATAGCCATGAAAGGCGGCGGCTCAAGAGAAACATTCATTGTGAGAAAAATCTCATACGGTGTCGGGGTAGAGAGAATATTCGCTCTTCATTCTCCGTTAATAGATAAGATCGATGTAAAGAGGCTTGGGAAAGTAAGACGAGCTAAGCTCTATTACTTAAGAGGACTCTCCAAGAAAGCAAGCCGAATCAAAGAAAGGTCGAGACTAGAGCATCAAAATGCCGCTAAACAAGCTGCCAAGGCCGCAGCTGAAGCTGCTGCTGCAACAGTAGCAGAAGAAGCCCAGGCTGCCGAGCCTGAGGCCCAAAAGTCCCAAGTGGAAGAGTCCCGGGTAGAGGAAAAGGAGACACAGGCGCCGGAAGAAACTGCAGAGCAGGCAACTCAAGAAACACAAGCTCAGGATACTACCGAGGCTCCGGAAGAAGCAAAGACACATGAACCTGAAGAGGCTGCAGAAGCACAGCCGGAAGAAGCAAAAGCTGTAGAGCCTGAGACTAAAGAGTCACCCGAGTAAGCACAGGTAGAGACAACTGAGGATACTGAGGAGCCACAGCCAGGAATCGCTGAGTCAGAGGATTCAGGTTCATCAGATGAAGACGAGGGCGGCGAAAAGAAAAGCTGATTTCAACCAGGTATAGATATTAGAATCACAAAAGAAGATAAATATTAATCCCTACTCGCCCCGCCATACAGGGGCGCGCTTTTCCAGAAAAGCATCAATCCCCTCTTCAGCGTCCCGGGCCAACATGTTCTCGACCATTACACGGCTGCAGTACTCATAAGCTCCGGACATATCTTTATC
>QIHJ01000294.1 GCA_003229065.1 Candidatus Dadabacteria bacterium | reverse complement strand
CGCCGGACCTATTGAAGGATCTTTAGCTACGTCAGAGCAATATATCATTTTCCCCTTTGTAAGAGTAGCCCAAGTATGTCCCTTCGGATAAGGGATTCTATTAACTTTCTCTATGAACCAATCAGGATGTGAGCCTCCATGAGCCTTCATAACAGCTTCTTTATCTTCAACAAAATATATTGCAATGTGTCTGATTATATCGATATTATTAATCATCGCGGCTATTGTGTTCTCAAGAACCTCTTGTAGATCGCTTGATTTATGAACGCTCTGGGTCACGGTACTAATAATCTTTTCGTATCGACTCTTTTTCGACAAGTCTTTGAACAGCTTTGCCTTAGCTACTGCTGAAGCGATCTGAACACCGATAGAGACAAGAAGAGATACCTCTTCCTCCTCAAATCTTTTCTCCTTATAACTGGAGAGCCAAAGGACTCCGACTACCTCCTCCTCTGAAGTAATAGGTATCCCCAGAGCGCTGTGATGTCCCAAGTCCCTCCCTGCTTGTCCAATGACCGGATCTGTTTTAATATTCTCGATATTTATTATCTCACCGGTATTAATTACTTTCCAGGTACGCCCCTTGGGGGAGCGGATTCTAGCGGCCTTGCGTAAATACTCTTTAGGGAAGTTCCTGTGGGCTTGAAGAACGGCTACTTTTCTATCCTTGTCTAGGAGATAAATTGCCGCTAAGTCTATATTTTCAAGCTCTGTAATCATATCCAGAGCAGTGTTGTAGACCTCTTCGAGGTCATGGGATTTGTGTACCGCCTGAGTGACTGTATTTAACAATCTTATGTTCTTGTTCTTCTTATTTAATTCTTCCTCATTTTTCCTGCGCTCGGTAATGTCCCGGATAGTTGATATGACAAAAACTTCATCCCCGTTTCTCCAGGTAGAAAGGCTGACGTCTAAAGGAATTTCAGTTCCATCTTTACGTCTTCCGACAATGTTTAAACCTGTGCCCATGGGCCTTGCCTGCTGTTGATTTTTATATTTTTTAAAATGGCTTTTGTGTCTTCGACGAAAACGCTCGGGCATTAGAATCTCGATCGGCTCTCCGAGTAATTCCTTTTGAGAGTAGCCCAACAGCTTCTCTGTCTGCGGGTTGATCCGTACGATCTTCCCCCGGCTGTCGGCAATCACTATACCGTCAGGAACGTATTTTATGATATCGAGGAGCTCGTTCTTAAGTATATCCGGCTTCTTATCCATAGGATTCATTCTTGTGTGGGATTCATTATTGCGTTAAAATCGGCCGCGTTCTCATGTGCTGCTCCCCTTTTGCTAAGCTTTGCTTAAGCTGGGGTCATTACGGAAGCCAGAGTGTAGAGATACCGCTGGGTTTTAGAATCGCCAACCACAGGCCCGGCTGCGAGAAGTCCGGGAACCGGCGTTAACATCACGGCGAACACTCCAACTATACCCCCCCTCGGACGGTTTAATATTCACTTCTTAAGATATTATAACCTATTTATCGTTTATACAGAAGAATGAAGCTTCTTAATTTTATACACCCTACACATCCGCACCGTGATTTCAATACTCCACAAGCTCGACGCGTCTGTTTTTAGTACGGCCTTCTTCCGTACTGTTGGAAGCTACGGGAGCGAGGAAGCCGAGACCCTTGGGCGTGACTCTTCCTGAATCTATACCGTGCTCGTTTACTAATACCCTTACAACAGCCTGAGCGCGCTTCTCTGAGAGGTCGGTGTTATAGCTGAGGCTGCCTTTATTGTCCGTGTGGCCGACGATGAATATCTTCAGATCGGGATTGTCTTTGAGAAGTGTCGCGATTTCTTTAATTGTTGCTGCCGATTCAGGCTTTATATCCGCCTTATCGAAGTCAAAAAGAATACCGTAAATCGATATACTGCCGGTTTCGAAAATCTCCTCGGCCATTGCGTCGGCATCGATGGTGACTAGCCCCTCGTCCATTGGCGCAATCTCGATTATGTCTATCTGCGTGTAAAGATGATTCCTGTCAGGCCCGCCGCCTGTGGTGTTCTTCACTGTGTAGAGTGAGACGTATACGTCTCCTTCACTTCTCGCGAGCTTGGCGGCCATAAACCTTTGCTCGTAGTAGTTATCGCCGAAGCCGTGCTTGTACTCGACCACTTTGTGATTGAACGTCCTTCCGCCGCACTCTTTGTTGCTGCAGGTGTATAGTATCTCAAACCCCTCTGCCTTAAGCGCGTCCTCGTAGTTCCTGAACACCTCTAATGTGGAGCGGTCTTCATGCAAGTAGTAAGAGATTTTTGTAATTTTCCCTTCAAGCTTCTCACTCGCCTCGGCCCTGGAATTACCGGGCTCTCCCGGAGCATGCACTACCTTACCCGTAAGAATTTCATACTCGTCGAACTCCCTGAAGTCGTAGTCGATAATCTCGGTGCCCGGGTACCTGGAAACCATAGGATGGTCGGAGCTTCCCTCGACATCCCCCGAATAGGCAAATTGACCCGGTAGAACTATAGCCAGTGCTAACACTATGAAATGTAACCTTATAATTGTTTTTACCATCACCATTCCCTCCTAATGTGATATGAACTGTTAATAATAAACGATATGTTCCCAACTAAGCAACTACTATTAATTCCGGAGATAGAAAGTGTTAAGCTAGATATATAAAGCTTTGTAAATCTAACGGAGCTATTCAGAATGGAGTTAAAAGAACTTGGCAAAACGGGAGTTATGATACCAGAGATAGGGCTCGGCACCTGGAGGTACAGGGGTGGAGTCGAGCCGCTTCAGAAGGGTATCGAATTAGGAGCCACGCTGATCGATACGGCTGAGGGTTATTATACGGAGGACGTTGTGGGGGAGGCGATAAAAGGGGTACGTGAGAAAATATTTATAGCGACCAAGGTCTCGGGCAGACACCTGGGACATGACGAGGTGCTGAGATCGTGCGAGCAGAGCCTCTATGAGTTAGGCACAGACTATATAGACCTGTACCAGGTACACTGGCCTAACCCGTCTTATCCGATAAAAGGGACTATGGACGCAATGGGAAAGCTTGCCGACAGGGGTTTCATACGGTTCATCGGAGTTAGTAATTTTGAGATAGAGGAGACTGAAGAGGCGCAGGCTTGTCTTAATAACCACAAGATCGTGGCGAACCAGGTGAGGTACAATTTAAACGATAGAACGATAGAGCGGGACCTGCTGCCCTACTGCGAGGAGCGGGGCATTACTGTGCTTGCCTACACACCGCTTGACGACGGGAACCTGACCACAATGCCCAGGGTAATGGGGAAAGGGAAAATGAGTGTGCTTAAAGAGATTGCGGAGGAAACCAATAAAACAATGGGTCAGGTCGCCCTCAACTGGTGCAACTCGCGAAGTAACGTTGTGGTGATCCCGAAATCAAACAGTATCACTCGAACTATAGAGAACTGCGGGGCCTCGGGGTGGAGGCTTACGGATGAGCAGGTCGCGAGGCTCGATGAAGCGTTTTAGATATGAATGTTGAGAGAATGAATCTTTTGAAGGATCCGGCTAATCAAAAATGACGTACGTATAAATAATATCTCCGAAGTTTATATGAGGTTCAGCGGTTTGAATATGAGAAAGAGAATACGGGCGTCATTTAAGTACGCAGTCTTAACAACAATATTGATACTACTTATTACGCTACTCATTCAGGGGCAATCGGCTTCGTTTACCATAATATCCTACGGGGTCGAAAAAACCGATTATAAAGACTTTGACCAATCATATAAAATTTATAATTCGCTTCTCCAACAATATGTTCGTAACGGTAAAGTAAATTACCAAGGGTTTATTGAATCGAGAGGGGGATTAGAGGTGTTCTTAAAAGCTATGGGCTCTGTAGACCCGGCCGATTTTAATTCATGGCCTGAGAAAGACAGACTGGCCTTTTGGATTAACGCTTATAACGCTTTTACTATTAAAGCGATTATAGACCACTACCCTATTGAGAGAAGCTTCAGCCTCGTAGGAATATTTTACGCACCCTCGAACAGCATACT
>QIHJ01000273.1 GCA_003229065.1 Candidatus Dadabacteria bacterium | reverse complement strand
GGTTGTACCAGCTGCGGTCAAAGAGCACTATCTCGCCGGCTGAAGGCAATTGCGCCACATAGCGCTGGAAGTACCACTGGGTCTTTTCCTTATCGGTAGGAGTTGCTAAAGCAGCTACGCGGCAGATCCTGTGGTTAAGCGGCTCGGTGATGCGTTTTATAGTACCCCCCTTCCCCGCCGAGTCGCGGCCCTCGAATAAAACAACTATCTTTTTGCCTTTCACTTTGACCCAGTCCTGGAGCTTGACGAGCTCTATCTGAAGCTTCCTGAGCTCTTTTTCATAGAGTTTATCGCTAATTTTCTTCATTTTCTCAGCCATTTGTATACTCTCCGAATCGATCTGTTAACCACTTAGCGTGAAATTATAATCACTCAGACTGATTGAGTCCAATTGCTAGAAGGAGGCTGAATAGGACCGCCCTTCGAGAGCCTCGGGGTGAGCGGTTTTTGTATGCTAGATTGGAGGGGATTGCCGCCTGTCTTCGCTCAAGCCACCAGGCTTCGTCAAAGACTACGCCCCGGCAAGCGCCGAGACAGGCCGCTTCGTCCGCAATGACATAAAAAAATGGATTCCTGAAAAAGATATTCAGCAATGACAAAGACTATTTAAAATTATCGAGTATATTTTAAGCTCTGGGAAATAAAGATAATGACGGAAGAAATAGATTTTCAATCGCCGGTAAAAACAGGGTTTACGTTCGAGAAGGCCTTAAAGCTTACAGTAGAGGAGATATCGATTTTCGCCGAGCTTGCGGGGGATTTCAACCCGCTTCATCACGACGCAGAAATCGCAAAAGCTTCAAGGTTCGGCGGGATAATAGCAAGCGGCCCTCATTCAAGCTCGCTATTTATGGCAAGCTGCGCCACACATCTAGCCCCGGGTTATCTGGTGATGGGAATGGAGTTCGAGGTACAATTCATAGCCCCGTTAAGACCGGATATTGATGTAACTATTAAATGGAGCGTTACTGAAGTTATTCCAAAACCGAGACTAGAGGGATATATAGTGGTTATTGAGGGCGGGATAACCGATGGAGAAGAAGATATTATACTCGGTAAAGGGACAGGGCTTGTTATTAGGGAATAATTCACGGTGCAGGATATAAGATTACTAAACTACAAAAACCCCGCCCCTTTTTTTAAACTTCATCCTCTTTTATCTTTGACCACTGCGTGAATTTTACATTCTTTAAGAACTCAAGGGCCATTGCCTCAAGCTCGGGGTCTTTAACGCCGTTTATAGATACGTGTACGAATATAACCTTATAGAATATGGCGCTGTCTCCGAAAAACCATTTATACGGCCCTTCAGACACATTATATTGGATCACTTCGTAGTAATATTTCTTACTCGGATTTAGCTTCTCATATCCCGACACGCTCGTTTCTTCCACGTACTCTTTGCCCCCGAGCCTGTATACTACCGGGGTCGGTGAGACGAATTCATAATTCAAGCGAACGACCGAGTCCTTTACTCCCTCTACCACATGTACCTCTGAGCTTATCTCCTTTATCCCGTACTTTTGATAATTGAGCATCTTCCTCTTGTAAAATTCAAGGGACTTTTCGGTCTCGTTCATCAAATACTCTTCGTTGTATTTTTCATCCCAGTACTCGGGGCGGTCGCTCAGGAAATATATCCAGTATATGTCCTCGCCGCCGCCTCTGGTGAGAACGAACGTGTTCTCGCAGTGGAGCTCGAAGAATGAGGATGATTTACGCCATACGCCCTGAGTAGGAGGTTTAATAGAGTAGCAGTTGAACTTGAGCTCATTTGTTTCCTGGTCAATGTCTACGTACTTGGGTATACAGCCAGCCGTACCGACGAAGAATAAAACTATAAAGGTAATAAGGACACATATTCTCTTGGTCATCTCTCTCTAATTTATATGGTATTACCAATAAAGGGGAAATGCAATAATAAATGTACATGGATGGGTTTAGAGACTATCCATGCATACTCTATCAAATGTGATTATATATTTATGAATAAGGAGGCAAAAACATGCCCTCAATCGGCAAGACATAAATAACAATAATGTACATAGCTCCGCCTGAATGGGAGGATATGCCCGCGCTTGTAGAGTGGTCGGGTAAATGCACAGCAGTTACGGCGCATAACACGGTGTGGCTACTCAGAGGCTTTGGTAGGTTATGTCTTTCCCCCGTATCCTAGTAATTAGGCAAAGGCGAGATTCCTCGCGTTGCTCAGAATGACAAATACAAATCCCCCTTGTATTCTCCCTTTTTCTAAGGGGGATAAAAAAGGCAAAAGATGAGATCCTGATTTAATCCTCTATACAGGTACGGGACTTGGTTCAGGATGACATAAAGGGACTCGCGCCCCGGGCTATCGGGGATGGCGGTGTTGCTATGAAAGTTCGAAATACAAACCCGTCCGGATTTGTATACATCTAAGTAAACCATGTTGTATAATAAAGTTTATCAAAGTAAAAGGAGTGTAAATATGAAATGTATAAGTAAAACGAACCTTGTGCTTCTACTCGTCATGGTTACGGGAATATTATGCCTGAGCGCTTATCCACTGAGCGCCGAGGAGAGTAAGGGCGGGATACCCGACCTAACAGGCTCATGGAAGGGTAAGAACACCGTAGCATTCCCGAACGGTACCAACACGAATATAATGGAGATGCGTATCGTAAAACAGGAAGGGCCGTACTTTTGGTCAGAGAGGCTCTGGAGGAATATAAATAAAGATGCACCCACCGGGCACATTAAAGGTAAGAAGCAGTCCCACGCCGCCGAGATCACGCTTGGCGTAATAGACTACGATAACAAAAACATATATATGGCAGAGAAGGACGACGGCGGGATTATGAAGGGAAAGCTTATAGGTAAAGACAAAATGGAGTTTATCTATATAGAGTCAGGAGACCACCCGGCCGTTTACAGGACAGTGTTGACGAGGGAGAAAAAGGCTAAGAAGTAGGGGAATGTATAGTCTCACCCTTCGAGAGCCTCAGGGCGCTCGGGTTAGTTAATGCCCAAATTTGTGGAGATTGCCGCGCTCACTCTGTTCGCTTGCAATGACGGGCTTCTACTAATCAGCCGGGGAGAATGGAGGCTGCGTCTATTTCGGCGGCAGATCTGAAAGCACGTGAAAATATAGCGTGCGCGAGCTCTTTTGTACGTCCCTCGACGCCGATTACCGCAGTGTGAAAATGAACCGGATAGCATAGGAACGCGAGCATTCCCAGGCGGAAGTCGTATACGGCGTCGTCCCACGGGTAGCCCCCGTACGCCTTCTTCAAGGAGCGTACCGTGCCACTTGCGGAGCACCTCAAACTCATGTCCCGTACGCTCTTTGGGGATTTCGCTTCCCGAGATGAGCCTCGCGACGTCAAAAGCCCCGATACTACGGACAGTCAACTGCCAGTCGAGGATGATAATATGTGAGTCGGAGTTCTGAGGGCCGAAAAGAATGTTGTCTTCTCTTAAATCACTATGGACTATGGTCTTGGGCCTCCGCTCTATCTCGTTCTTTTTCCAATCAAGGGAACCTCTTAGCTTTTCGCCGACTGCCAGGCCTTCAGGGCTTAAAATATCACCGTAATGCTCTACGAACGAGTCCCACTTTTCATTGAAATCCTTACCCATAGCATTCGTCACGGGCATCCAGTTAAGCTTTTCAAGCGCGCTGTTATTCCAGTATGAAGCTTGTATTTTGGCCAGAACGGAGACTGTGTCCATTACCTGAGAGGCGTGCATACCCACTATCTGGTCGCCCGGGGTAAGGGAGCTGAGGTCTTCCATAACCATCGAGTAGGCCGGGGGCTCGTCTACAGTGTAGTAGATGACGGGGAGCCTGACCGGGACGTTTTGCGCTACGTCCTTGTAGAACCGTATCTCTCGCTGAAAAGCATCCAGCTCATCCCCGAACTCCTGGAACTCCCCGTCTTCGGGCTCTATCTTTACTACGACGGATGAGGGCGCCCCCTCTTCTGTATCGTACTCTATATGCGCGCGTACTACGCCGCTCAAAAA
>QIHJ01000328.1 GCA_003229065.1 Candidatus Dadabacteria bacterium | reverse complement strand
CTTGCTTTAACTTAAGCTTCCGCTTTCTTTCTGCTGATTCCCCAAATACCGACTAATATAAATATTCCGGCTAAAGCCATCAGACCCCACTGGGACAGGGTCGGGATAGGACGCGGGGTTGCAAGATTTACAAATGCACATGTGATTTCAGATAGCTCAGGGTCCTGGCCCGGAGGACCGTCTCCTTCGCAGTCAATAGTAACGCCGTTCTCAACATCAGTTATGACCGGCGCAAAATTTCCTCCTGTGACCTCGCAGGTAACAGACTCCAGATTCGATCCCGCAGGTACCTGTTCCGTCACGGTGACCTCATTACCGAATTCTATCTGTTCAAACATCTCCTGCTCGCCTGAGCTTAAATTAAAGTTTCCGGGTCCCGGTGAGGGGGCAGAAAACTCAAATTCCATACTCGAGTCGGGTAATGCGGTCTTTTCTATAGTGATCTCGCAAACACCTACGGCGATTGCATCCTCAGCAGTAATAAATAGTGAACTCACCATGAATGCAATTGCAGTTATTATGATACTCAGCATACGGTACTCGTTTATCATTCTTTTCTCCTCTCATAAAGCGTATTTTGAATACTTCGGATCAAAATCGTTTCTGATGATGAAAGAACCTAAGAAATAAAACCTGATGAAAAGCCTGTACTGCTCACCTTTTATCAAACCACTCTTCACTTTTCTTTCACAATCTTCACTTTCCAGTTGCCCGAGGCGTTCATATCCAGAATATAGGTGCCGCCCTTGGGCTGAACGGACGAGCCGGAGCCGGGGCCCATTTGATCTGCTGCAAAACCCAGTGGGATAGAGTTTTCCGTATTTACTAATATTTGCAGATACTGGCCTTTGGATTCCCATTGGATCTCCCAGTTATCGGGCACAGTGAAGGGTTTTGTGGAAAATGTATCGGTCCCGCTGAATTCCTTTATAACTTCTTCGGCGCCAGCCGGTAATAACAAAAACACCGAGACTAATGCTGCCCAGATAATAAGTTTCATGAATACCTCCTCTTGTATAATCGATATCCATTCTTACTACCACATTTTATTACCAAATTATCATATGCGAGGCGGCTTAACAAGAAAAATCTTTGGGCCATTAAAGGGGCAGGCCAGTCAGTTCTTCTCAAGTGGAATTTTTTTTATTAACTTCCATTCATGCGGTAGCCCCTTATCGGACCAGACATAAATACTATCTACCTCAAAACTTACGTTGAATTCCCTCCCTACTTTGGAAATTATCTCTTCCTTTGTTTCAGCAGGGAACTGTCCATACATGATGCTTAGGTGTGGATTAAACGGAGAGTCGTTTTCTCTACCAAACATTTTCCTCGCCAACTCATCCGCTTTCATAAGAGGCTCGGTTCGTTCGGCTAAAAGGTATAAAGACCGATAAAATGCCTCATGATCGTTCGGGTATGAAGCTGGGTATGTAACCTTGGTGAGTGTGATTTCAAAAGGCTCGAGACTTTCCGCCAGCTCAGTTGCTTTGGACAGCACTTCCGCTCTTGTGAAACCACTCAGGTCGCCTAAGAGGGTTACGTGGGGTTTATACTTGGGTGAGTCGTACTCATCGCTGATTTTTATTATCAATTCTGAAAATTTATTGAGCAATTCTCCTTCAGGCATTAGCCACATTGAATAGCTACCGTCCCGCTCCTTGGTAACGGATATAGATTCATCTGTCGCTGATTTCATTTCTGTACAGGAGCTAAGGAGCGCCGTGATCAGGAATATTAAAAGTAAGAGCGGTATTCTCATTTACTAATGTTTATTCGCAGCAATATTTTTATTACCAAATTATCATAGACGGGATAACTTAACAATTTCATCCCCGGCAAAACAAAAAAGGGAGCCGAAGCTCCCTTTTTTAAAACTATATCAATTGATAGTTTCCGTCTTAACTTAAGCTTCCGCTTTTTTTCTGCTGATAGCCCATATACCTACTAGTATAAATATTCCGGCCATAGCTATCATTCCCCACTGTGAAAGTGTGGGTATGTTGAGAGGCTTTGTTGAATTAGTAAAAGTACAACTACCTGTATCATTGTCCAAGCACAAAGCTGTGATACTGTTTGATTCTTCATCTATGGTTATACTTAGACAAGGGAGGAATCCATTTTGTCCACAGTTGGACTGCCCTTGTGTACACTCAATATTATCAAGTGACCATCCTGACGGAACTTGCTCCGTTACAGTTACCATATTTTGACCATCTTCTGCTACTATGTTGATAGTCTCAGTAGGGTCGCTTGGGTCCGATAACGTAAATTCGAAATTTTGATCCCCGGTGACTGAGAATTCAAATAGAGTGTCATCAGCAGGGTCTGCTGCCTTTTCAATTGTTAGTTCACATGAGTCTTGGGCCATTACCTGCTCTGAGCTAATAACCAAAGAGCCTAGACCCATCAAAATTGTAAGAACAAATAAACTTATCAAATTTTGTGTATATCTCATTGTAATCCTCCTATAGGTTTCGATACTGATATAAATCAAGAATGTTTAAATACTATTAACATGTATATGGAGCTATTGCAACCAAGTTTTTAAGCTCACGGTATGTTCGTTCTTTAATTTAAACTGTTGCTTTCTTTCTTCGGATAGCCAACAGACCTATTATCCCCAAAACTCCGGCCATAGCGATGAGACCCCATTGCGATAAAGTGGGTATAGGTAACGGTCCCGGTGGAGGAGCGTTTACGATGAACCTTCCCCTTGCAATGGGTCCTTCGAATATTTTATTGGTTAGAACGGTAACAAGGCTGTTATCGGCTGTTCTCATCACGCTTACCGAGTCGTCCAGTACGTTGGTTACATATAAAAACTGACCGTCGGGAGTTACATCTATACCGTTTGGAAAACTAAGGCCTCCGTTTGAAATGGTATCTACTACCGTATTGTCTGATATGCGAATTACCGAAACGTCTTGGGAGCTGCCATTAGCTGTATAACCAAGTGCGCCGTCAGGAGAAAACGCGATATTATTAGGTGTCTCTCCAACGTTGATTGTATCTACAACGGTATCGGTTGCTGTTGCGATTACGGATACATTGTCGCTACCGGCGTTTGTAACATATACGAATTGACCGGATGGATGCACACAGATACCGCGTGTTCCGGAGGCCCCCGGCAGGTTAATAGTCGCTATTAGTGTATTAGTAGCCGTATCGATTACCGAAACCGAAGCGTTGTTAAGATTCGCGGTATAAACCTTACTTCCGTCGGGGGTGATGCTGATGTTCTGGGGATTAGTGTCTACAGGTACTGTTGTAATGACTGATAGGTCCGCTGCGTTTAGCACCGTTACAGTATTAGCTAATACGTCAGCAGTATAAAGCGTATTGCCGTCGGGGGATATCTGAATAGCGAACGTGCCGTTCGGCAGGGTTGTCTGGGCGACTATCCTGTTATTAGAGGTGTCGATCTTAATAACCCCGCCGTCTCCCGTATAGTAGATAAATCTATTGTCACTGGAAACAGTCGAGCCCTCTAAAGATCCGGGTAAAGGTGATTCGAATACCGAGACTACCTGGTTTGTCGGGACGTTTATAACCGAAATTATGTTTTCATCTCGCCCGCCAATGTAGGCTATGGGTTGCGCCAAGGCTTGTCCGGCAAAGCCCAGGACCAAAATAAATACCAAGAAATGATTTCTCATGCCTATCCTCCAAGATTCTTTATATAAACCGCCAACTATAGCAATTATACATATTTTTTCTTATCGGAGTAAGTGGTTTTTGTAAATTCACTTAAATTGAATAAACCGGACTAATTAGATTGCAAATATGAATGGGATATGCTGAGCTATTTCCCCATCCTGTTTATTAAAATAAAAAAGGGAGCCGAAGCTCCCCTTTGTGTGTTTAATTTTACTGTTGCTGTAGTCTCTAATTAACTTGCTATCTTTCTTCTTCGGATAGCTAACAGACCGATTATCCCTAAAACTCCCGCCATGGCTATAAGTCCCCATTCGGAAAGGGTTGGAACATTAGCTATAAATGCGCCACAGGTAAAGTTT
>QIHJ01000131.1 GCA_003229065.1 Candidatus Dadabacteria bacterium | reverse complement strand
AGATTTAACAGCCCCAATCCAAAAGCGCAATTAAATCAATTAAAACAGTGGGTTAAACAATATATGGGCTGATTATCTGGTACAGCCCCTTATTTAAAAGCCATACATCCATCCTCTATCCCAAAAAGCCTGGCGGTTAACCCCTCCAGGCTTTTTGCATTTTCCGTCATTACCAAGGAGTAAAGCTACTGAAGTAATCTCATCTCCCATACTGCACCTAAACATAACCCGCGCGCACTGAGCCGCTTAATTCCCCACAGCCTCAGCCCCTCTGGACGGCGGTTCAATACAACAATAAAAAATCCCGTTAAGCGTATAGCAGCTCTCGCCCTCCTCAGCACAGGGCTTTGCGGGGTTACAATCACTGGGCGTGCATATGTCCGAGATATCAGGATCCACAGGCGCCTGCTCAATTTCGTCCGCATAAGTGAATGTTAAAGGAAGGAAAAGAATGGAGACGGTTATAAAAATAATTCGTAACGTAGAAAAGCCTTTTGTCAGAAAACTCATACTGATCCCTCCGGCATAGAATCTATTTAAATAATCTCTTCCAATTCTAAACTCCTGATGGGTTAAATACAATCTAGACTCTGAAAATTAAAAGCCCCGGACCACAGGTTTGTAATTGCGGCCCGGGACTTGTGCTAAAGGTGCAAGAATGCGTATTCGTTACAATAAACCTGTTCCATCCGGCAAGGCCGCACAATTCCAGGAATACCGCCCGTAAAACAAATTTCTGGGGACGGGAACTTTCGCGAATTCCGGCCCCCAGATAGATAAGGAGGTTTGAAGAAATGAGCTCACCATTTCTTATGCTATATTGGCACACTTACTTATAGAGCAAACTCCATGCCAAGTCCCGTGATCACGAGGTACTTCAGATTTATCCTTTGTTTAATCACGGTTATGAGAACGGGGGTTTTTGAAGTGAATCTGAACCTGACTCCGTATGCCTAATTACTGAACATACCATCCTATTTAATAGGCAATCCCGCTCTCAAATTTCACTTTTGAAAGCTGCTATCGGGTTATGCGGCTGTTTATTAGGAAGTAGAGCGGCAAGCCCTCAATCTTTATTCTGATCCCTCAGTACTTGCTCGAGCTCCGATATATTACGCTCATTATATGATTCGAACGATTTATACCCTTCTGATGTAATTACGGCATCGGTTTTGTACCAAACGTCAAGGTTAACGGGCCTATGGAATTCGTCGTTAAGCTCGAGCTCAAGTGATGAGATTTCGGCGGGAGATAAAGGCTCGGTACCGACGGCTTCAACAAGGATATTCAACTCCTCGCCCTTATATCTTTTATGAACGTTTACCGGGAAGACGTTCTTATACCTCTTAAACTTAGCCCTGACGCTCTGATCAACCTTCTTTATGGTCTCTTTCTTCTCATCGTCCATATCGAGGCCGTATTGCCACCCGTACAGTATATCACCCTGATTATCCGTTAAATAGGTCTTGACGGTCCTCACTATCAGATTTACGTCGTTGTTTTCAAGCGTTTTCCTGATACTGTCTTCAAGGTTTCTGATCTCTTTGTCCGTGAGTAATCTGAACCCGGTTACTGTCGCCATTATTGTAGGTCCTCTGGGCAGATTTATCAGCTCCACGTTCATAAGCCTCATCCTAGGCCAGTATGAGAGTTTTTCGAGTATTACCTGCTCGGAAAGTCTGATCATTCTCTGGTCGGGCGTCAGGCTCTTATTCAGGAAAAAGCCGTCCAAATTCTGGCTCAGCACCTCGTTTGCGCTTCCGTAAGCGCTTACGTCTTTTGAAATAATGCTCCTCACTATAAGCTCAATCGGCATGTCAATCTTATCATTAAAGCTGTCCTCAAGCTTCTTTATAGCCTTAGGCGTCATTATGACCGGGCTCCTTACAGACGCCAAAATAAACAGCTTGCCGTCTTCTATATCGTACACATAATTGTCTACAGAGGTAGAGTGCAGTTTATCGAATTCAGAAAATAGAACACCCTTAATAGATTCCTTCAGATGCCGGTCTTTTACTATATCTACCAGGGAAAAAGTCAGGAATCCTGCAACGACTAAAAAACCTGCAGCCGCGACAACCAGGCTCCTCACGAAGTTTTTATCCTTCTTTAGCTGAAACTGCGGGGTAAGACCCGCGGCTATGAACGTAGCCGACGCTACGAGCAATATAGACAAGAAGTTTGCAAAAAAGAGCATAAACGAGCCAAACGCGCCGTCGTAATATCCGAGTGACAAGCATATGCCGGTGTTTGAGAGCGGCGGTACAATAGCAACTGCAATTGCGACTCCGGGAAGCGCGGGGCTTACTTTCTCATCGATCATAGCGTACGAGCCCGCAAATCCCGCGAGTATAGCTACCAATAGGTCAAGGAGCGTGGGACTGGTACGCGCAAGCATCTCAGGCGTCGCCTCGAGCGCAAGCGGCAGTATGCCCAGAAGGGCAGAGAACAGGATTGCAAGCACTGTCCCCACTACTACCGACCTGAGGGCGTTTGCGAACAGCCTGGCGTCGCCGATCACAAGCCCGAGCGCACTGCCTATGATAGGCGTCATCAGCGGGGACACAAGCATAGCGCCGATTATGACCGCAGCGCTGTTGGCTATAAGCCCAAACGCCGCAATGAGAGCAGAAGTCGAAAGCAGGAGATAAAATCTCATTCCCGGCTCAGAGCCCGCTGTTACGTCTTTGACTACGAGCTCCCTTCGCTCGGGAGTTGTCTTTATCCAGGTAATTCTATAATTTTTCAGCTTGGCAAATAAGCCCAATCGACATACTCCCTCATCTACCTTTATATATAAATGTAACGCAATTTGTACTCATAGTGCAATATTAAGTGTTTAATATGCTCTATCCACTCTGAACCTGCCGCCTTTCCAAGCGTCCGCCGGGCCGTAGCCCTATGATGAAACCGGTAGTTATAAACGAAGCCGGAACAGGTACAGTGTTATAAATGAAGCCGATAAGGTTCTCGATATTTGCCGGCATAGTCTGGGCATGCGGCTCACTACTTCTCATCATAATCTCTTTAGCTGAGGGCAGCCAGACATCCTGGGTCGAGCTCGATTTCAGGCCTCTTATTGGGACTGTCTTAATAGCCTCAGAGGCTCTCGGTCTCGGTTCCCATTTCGAGGGGATTATCTCCTACGCCGAAAACGGAATGCCCTTAACTCCACTTAATATAATCATATCACCGCTGCTTGGATTTGCTGACGGTTTCATAAGCGGGTTTCTAATTGCTCTTATCTACAACTTTATACGCGGGAAGAGAACGGGGCTTGGGTTTTCGGTGCTCCATTTCGCCCTTGCAGCCGGTATAGTGCTCGGCCTGTGCTCGGGCATTCTCGGTATAGTGAGCTTATGGTACGGACTCAACCTCGAAACATTCGACTTCAGCGTGAGGCCTCTATTCCTGGCATTCACGGCAGGGCCAGATATCGATATATACGGACTGTTAAGCGCGGCGAAACGCTCATACATGATTCTGCCGCACGACTACGCGGGCGCGCTTGCATGGACGCTCTGGGGTTTTCTGGACGGATTTATAGGCGGCGCAATCGGGGCTTTTGTATACAGTAAAGTAAGGGGTGTTTAGCAACGATCGGGGCATATAGGCTTAAATTAACAAACGTTCTGGAAAAATATGGGGAGGTTGTAAATTTCCGGGGCAAGCGTCTTCTAAACAGCTACCGCGTCCTGTCCGCAATCGGGCAGCGGCCCTATCCTCTTTTGCATGGTGTCGGCAATCGAGCTTGCGCGCTCCTTTGCTTTCAGGGCCAGCTCGCCGCTGAAGAGCTCGTCCACTGTGCTATGGAACAGGTATAGCCAGCGCGTAAAATGCTGCTTTCTAAGTGGTACCTGCTTGGCCAGGTCGATGTGCACATTCATAGCCTTAGGGCCCCTCTTGTAAACTGGCTTTTCGAACAGAATAGTCTCCCAAAAATCAGAAAGGATAGGGAGGTGCTCGTCAAGGTTTATCTTTGCGTAGTGGGTGAAGATGTACCCTATCACATCGTCAACCATCATACGCTCGTAGAACCTGGCCATCAAC
>QIHJ01000323.1 GCA_003229065.1 Candidatus Dadabacteria bacterium | reverse complement strand
GCTTGATCTAAACGACCCCGGTAGCGCTGACGGATGCCTGCTCTGGGGAATAAAAGGACAAGGAGCGTACATTAAGCAGCCCGGTGAAAGCTCGTCTGAGGAGATACATGTTTCAGAAACCCCCGAATCAAAAGCCGCGTCCTTCTGTGAATCGGTAGAGTCGGCGCACTCATCACACGGAGACGCTCAAAAGATAGCAGACTTGCTCGGCGTGACGAATCCGCCCATTAGAATAGACAGCCAGTGTAAATACGCTGTTATAGCGCGGGGCGACGCTTCGATATATCTCAGGCTCCCCACCAGAAAGGACTATGTGGAGAAAATATGGGACCACGCCTCAGGCGCTCTTATAGTAACTGAAGCAGGCGGAACCGTAACGGATATCCATGGCCGAAAACTTGATTTCTCGCTCGGAAGGACCCTTCTGTCCAATAAAGGCATAGTCGCTTCAAACGGCAGATTCCACGACAAAGTAATATCAGCAATCAGTAAAGTTCTGGGGGATGAAGACTAGCTCCAAGAGATTTATTTGAGACCCAACCGCTTGTAATTCCCGAGAATTTTCACAATTAAGTGGTTATTCGATGTTATACTTCGTTAGTTATGAAAAGGGTTTTGGCGCTCGTATGCTCTATTTTCATATTCTCATGCTCGGGGGACGAATTTGCCGCCGACTGCGATACCTGGGGGGAATTCAGCCAATGCAGAGAGCTAAATGAGATTGAGATTGAGGTTTATAACGATGTAGCAGTATGTATGGGGGTGATGGACGAGCTGCCCTCACCTACTGTCGTTATTGTAACCGGGCAGTCCATTACCTGCGGCGATGTAAGCTCAGCCGGTTGCCAGACCGGGGGGTTCGTCGGCTTCTCCGAGCCCGAATCTGATGTTTTGTCGGCAGGGTTTATATGGAGACACGAGTTTACGCACGAGATCCTGGAGCTCACAACAGGGAGCGCGGACAGACTGCACAAAACCCATTGGTATATGACAAATGAGTGCATCAACTAGTATAGAATGGCTACTTAAAAGGCGCCGACATCTCACTCAGATAATCGAGGTCATCACGGGAGAGCTCGAATTTCATCGAAGCCGCGTTGTCCTCGGCCTGTCCTGTCTTCGTAGCGCCTGCAATGGCGAAAACACAGTCGCCATTTGAATTAATAACCCAGTTGAGAGCCGCCTGGGACGGGGTAACCTGATACTTTTTCGATACGGTCTTCAGCGCACCCACAAGGGCGGACGTAGTCTCAAGCTTCCTCTTATTTAAAGAGGCATAGAACCTCCGCAGTATGTGCCGCTTTTTAATGAGCCCGGGTTTGTCGTGAAATTTCCCGGTCAATAGCCCCCTACCCAGGGGAGAATACGCGATTACCGAGACACCAAGCTCCTGAGCGGTCTCGAGTACACCGTTTGACTCTATACGTCTGTCGATCAGACTGTAATTCATCTGGTTTGACACGAGCGGAAGCCCGAGATTCGAGAGCTCTTTGTGCGCTTTACGCATCTTATTTGCAGAAAAGTTGCTCACGCCGATATACCTCACCTTTCCTTCCTCCACGAGCCTCGCCATAGCCTTCATCTGAGAGCTTATCGGTGAGAATGAAAACGGGTTATGTATCTGATAAAGGTCAATTGTCTGAGACCTGAGACACTCAAGCCTCTTATCTATTGTGGAAGTAATAGAACCGGCAGTCCGGAAAAGGGGCCACCATTTTGTCGCAACGGTTATACCATCTCGCTGTACCTTAAGCGATTCGAGCGCATCCGAAAGCGCCCTCTCAGACTCCCCCCAGCCGTACAGCTCCGCGGTATCGAACCAATTTATACCGCCGGCAATAGAAGCCCTGACTATATCTCTTACTTCACCCGTGCCGAGAGTAGGCCACATTATCCCGGCTATACCACTCCCCCGGCTCATCTGGAGACACCCGAGACCCACTGGGGAAAGCTGCAAATCCGATTGACCCAATTGTCTCAGATTTATATCTTCACTTGCATTCATAAGTTTCTATCCATATCTTCAGATACTGCATAAATACACTAACTTTCAAAACTATATTAATTGAAATATAATAGGCCTATGCCCAAAAACAAACGCGTAATCGATCTCAGCATAACAATAGAGCCCGCCCCGGGTCCCGAGCACCAGCGTCTGAAGATCGAGTACGAGAAGCACGAGGACACCGCGGAGTATATGACAATGCGTTTTGAGTGCGAAAGGGAAGACCTCCCCGAAGGACTAGGCTGGGCGAATGAGTACGTTACGTTGGGCACTCACGTGGGGACTCATATGGACTCCCCGTGGCACTATCACCCATACTCTGAAGGCAAGAAAGCCAAGACAGTAGACGAGCTTCCAATCGAGTGGTTCTATTCAGACGGCGTAGTGATAGATATGAGACACAAGGAGGCAGGGGAGCTTATAGATATCTCAGACTTAGAACATGCACTTGAAGAAATCGACTATACGCTAAAGCCCTACGACATTGTGCTCGTGATGACTGGGGCAGACAAGCTCTGGGGCACAGACGGCTACTGGTCTCGTTTCCCAGGTCTCGGCAAACGGTCGACGCTTTGGCTCTGCGAGCAGGGAATCAAGGTGATGGGCACAGACTCCGCAGGCTGGGACAGACCGTTTTGGGCTATGGTGCAGGAGTTTAAAAAAACAGGGGATTCAAGCGTAATCTGGGGCGCTCATTTCGCGGGCATAGAAAAAGAGTACTGCCAGATAGAAAAGCTCACTAACCTGGACATTTTGCCCTCTTCGGGGTTCAAGGTGATATGTCCTCCGATCAAGATTGCGGGAGCAAGCGCCGGCTGGGTAAGGCCGGTTGCTATAGTGGAAGATTAGTTAACTTATTCACCTCTTCGGAGAGGCGAACACCACTGTCCAGAAAGTTTTATACTTCGTATCTTTATTATGAAAACAAGCGGCTCCTATCTCGGTAAATGAGCGGTTCATAATGTTCTCACAGTGAACAGGACTTATGAGCCAAGCGGAAACGACTTCAGCCGAGTTTTCTCTCCCGGCTGAAATATTTTCGCCTATTGTAGACCATTGGTAATTAACTATTGCGACCCTATCCACGACACCGTCTCCATCACGGTCCTTGTGACTCACAAAATCCTTAGTAGCCATATTAGTTGAATGAGCCAGAGCGGCCCTGGCAAGCGTGGGGTTCCATGTCAGCGGACCCGCGGGAGTAAATATCTTGTAACCGCAGTTTCGGCTCGATGCCCTTGCCCGGTTAAGCAGGCTAAGCATCTCTTCCTTCGTAACATCAAACTCCTCGCAGCGGTAGGAGTCCTGTGCGAGCACATAACCAAGCTCGCTCGACGTCCCGCAGCCATATAGAAGCATTAACAAAACCGGTATGAGAACTATTTTTCGCAACAACTATATTATACGGGGTGAGTCTTGAAATATCATTATGTTCATAACATATATTAGACCGCAAGGGAACGAAGTAACTGCGGCAATCTCTTACAAGTAAGCTCAGAATCAAATCCCACTCACCCTGAGCCTCTCGAAGGGTGAATAATTTCCGACATACATAAACGATTTCGATTAAGTGAGGAATCGGTCGCCGTCCCCTAAAATATAATCTGTAACATTCCCACCTAAATAATGCCTATTACCAAATTACGTTAAGAAAATGCGGGCAGCGCCCGCAGGCATACTGTTTCTCCAATCCTCATGAGTTCCTTACGTGCTTTATAAATTCAAACACATCTCAAGAGATATGTAGAAACCGTATGATTGGACACTGTGTGTCCGCGTTAAAAACCTTATACGGGATGTGGGTGGAATTGTGGAGGTTTAGCTTACAGAATTCATTTTTAGCGAAGCACTCTGTGAGTGCTGACATATGGGCTCTCTGAAGCTCATATGCTTGTTGTTACGACTGGGAACTTACATTATTACTACATAGTACGGTACAATCGTAAAACACACTTCGTGTGCGGTGATTTTTGCTTCTTTTCATCTAGGAAAAGAAGAGAAATTAGAATTTATCCGATAACATTTTTAACATGACTATCAATTTCTAGCTTGGCAACTCACTTCTTTGCGCTAG
>QIHJ01000315.1 GCA_003229065.1 Candidatus Dadabacteria bacterium | reverse complement strand
CGAAAACCCGGGGTGGCAGGTAACGGGTTTCGACATAGCGGAGCAGATGGTCATTACAGCAAAGGCAAAAGTAAAGACCGGGAGGCTTGAAGACCGGGTCCGGATCATACATGGGAGCGTAGAAGACGTACCCCGGGAATCCTTTGACGCCGCCACTTCTCTCCTGGTAAAACACTTTATACCCTATGAGGATAAACCCACGTACTTGAGTAATATAGCAATGAGGCTAAAACCGGGCGCGAAACTCCTTACTGCGGATATCACTGGCCATAGAGACGATGAAGAATTTAAAGAACACATGTTAGCCTGGGAAGCGTTTCAAAAAACTCACAGGGATGACGTGGAAGAAATAGAAAAAACCATCGACCGGGTCCGCAGGAACCTCCCGATACTGACCGAGTCCGAGACTATATCGATGCTCGAACAAGCGGGTTTTACAAACGTCCGCCTATTCTGGAAGAATATGATGATTCGTGGTTATGTTGCAGAGAAAGCCTGATGCGCTCGCGAAACATTGTCATTCCGGGCTCCGACCCGGAATCTCATCTTTTATTCCTTTCATCCTAAATCCTGCCCCGGCATCACACATAAACCCGTTCACCCTGAGGATCTCGAAGGCTCGCCTCTGTCCCCTAATTTTATTCCCGCGGGCATCGCTGTGAAACGCTCGCCTCTGTCCCCATTAAAACTCATACCCGAGCATCTCAATTTCACGGGAGAATAATTCAGCCACGAGCAACTTCTGCTCCTCGGTATATATATCCTGATAAGGCCTTCTGTCCTTACGGTAATGGGACTTTTCCTGTGCTCCTAGCGAGCCCTCAAACGGGACGCCGAGCCGCCCGAACACTTCGCCCAACTCCTCGTTTAAATTCTCGTAGCGTACGACCCTGTCAACTATAATATTCCCTTCGATGTCAGTGTACTTCCTGAAGTTATGGGGCAGATCGGCCGTTCTCAGATATTCGTCAAATGAAATATCTTGTGCGTAGCGGTCGTAGCGCTGCCTTACGAAATGGTAGTGTGAGAGCACCTTGTCCCAGGGGTTTCTCTCCACCGTAAATTTATAGAAACCGTCCCAAACCGATTTCGGCACACGGTCCCTGACCTCCCGGGCCTTAATATGCGACTGAAACTTCTTAAGAGTAAGGAACCTGCCTAGTGTCTTAAATACGCTTGCGGCCGAGTTCCTCTCCATAAGCTCGGGCAGCGGGTTATACAAGCCCCTGTAGTTTCTGGGCCTGTAAGGTCTCTCCGGGCGGTCGATCGTGCTTACGATGTCAGTCTCACCGCACTGCTCGGACAGATATATCTGTATGCTCGAGCCCGCAGTCTTTCTCGTTTTAATGAATATGAACTTGTATTTATGGGAAATAATCATAGGCTCGCCGTTATCCCTATATTGTATCCTGAACACTTCTATACGTGAAAATTCTACACTAATAACGAGGATTGTTAACTACCACGGGCTTCTTATTTACTACTCCTTTACTTCTTCTCCCACTCGATCCGATACGGTTAAATAAATCCTGAATCCTTCTTGGTTGCATTTGCAACTAATGGTGCGAATGTAAAAAATCAGGCGGGCTAAAACCCGCCGTAACAGGAGGCAGTAAAATGAAGAAGTTAATTCTAGCAGGCGCTTTGGCAGTGGGACTCAGTTCCCCGATTAGCTCTCAGGCGGAAGTAAACGCCTTTGGCGTAAGTATTCCTCTGGAAAAGGTAGAAGTAAGCGACACGGCACGAGGCGGTTATGTAGCGCCTCACCTCATGGATACGCTTAAGGTTCAAACGCTCCATAACTCAGACGCTGTGGAAACGGTCGAAGAGACAGAGTATCAGAACGTATATACAGTATTTGGAATAAACGTAAGCGGCGACCAGGTGATATAAAATGGCTTGTGCATGCAAGCCCGGAAAAAGCGGCGGATGAGACTCTCTCTTCCGCCGTTTTTTTATATTACGGTTTAGTTGGTTACACGGAACACGTCATCCTGAATTTCCTGCCCGATATCAGTATTGCGTCTTATAATATCGACAAGCTTCGTGTTCTTGATTTCCCTTCTCTCTTTTTTAGACAATATGCGCGTATACCACATGCGGTCTCCGTCGCGGAGAGCCTCGAACTGCATTACTATTATTTCGTAGAATAGCTCACCCACGTGCGCATCGGGCATGGGGTCTTCCGAGAGCCCCCCGGCCCAGAGGTCAATGTCGTCCACACTCTGGTATACGTTAGACAAACGCTCCACTATTTCGGGGTCAGAGCTGATATCGGAGAAGTTTTGAGCCCTCGTAAGCCCGAGCCCTTCCCTTACGTCGTTATAGCTGGGAAGCCCGTGGTCCCTGCCCCTCTGGATATTAAGCGAGACTAGGTCAAACCCGCCCGCGCCCGGTGGACCGAAAAGAAAATTGCGCACGTCGTCAATCACTAGAGGATCGATTCTCTGGTGGGCTTGAGCCGCAAGACCTCTTAAAATAGGCTCTATACCGCCTTCATCAATTATCTTGTCAGGCGCAAAAAACGCGTCTCTGAGCGGCAGGTTCCCCTCCGGGATCACGGCCCCTGTACTATCCAGACGAAGGAGCGTCGGGCTGAGCGCGCTGTGCCCGAACCTGTATGCGGCAGTCGAAAACATATTCATTATCCCTCCGTCCACCCTCTTATCGTAGCCTCTGTAACGCGATATAGCCCCGGGCCCGAGCAGCGCAGGAAGGAATTCATTATATGTAATTACCTGCATCTGTGCTCCCACCATGCGTCTAGTCTTCTCATAGATCTTATCCCCGTCCCACCTGGGATGCTTCTGCTTAAATTGTTCCGCCAACCGGTTGTGTTCTCTCACAAATAGCGTGTGGAGCGTGGTGAGCCCGACCTGCTCGTTGGCCCTCACGTCCCCGCCTACAAACAGAGCATCCGAAGGGCCCCCCGCGTTCGGGAGCCCCAGGGTGTTGAACGGAAGCAGGTTCCCGGCGCTCGTCTTGAGCTTTCCGGCGCCGTCATTAGTCCTGAGCGCTTCTGCCCTCTCTTCATCCGAGCCGTAAACGTTTGATGCGTCTATCCAGGAAGTTATTTCGTTTAACTGCTGTCTCGGGTCATCCACCGACAGCCCGGTATCGGGATTATATATAGAGCGGTTAAATTCAATCACCTGCGCGCCGGTTGCTTCAGGGTCGAAAAATAGGTCACCTGTCGGGACCGTTATATCAGCCGGCTCAGGCGGATCAACCCCTTCCGTAAGGTCTATATCGTGATCCACGAACTGCCCCCACTGCCAGAGGTAATCGCTTGCGTTAAGCGGGTTCGGTATAGAGCCTTCTTGTGCGCTTGCTTCGTTACTTATATACCTTGCGCTCGGCCTGTCCTGACCAGAGAGTGTCGATATGCCGTCAGCGTAGTCGGAGCTGAGGAGTCTCCTGAGATCGGAGAACGCGGCTCCCATATCGGGACTCTTCTTATTATTTCCACTCCCGTCAATCGATCTGGTCTTGAATTTAAAGCCCCTGCCGTCTCTCTGCCCTATCCTTCTCTCGGCACGTTTTGGCGGATGGTTTATCTGGCGCTGAGGCGAGATAGAACGCTCGTCCGGCTCAATTTCCTGTGAATATACTTGGGTTGAAAAACTAAATACCAGAAATAATAAAACCATTCCGACCCCTGCAAAAGGGGCTGAACGATATATTCCCTTCATGTTTCCTTCTCCTGTAGAATACAGTATCTATCTAATCGGAAGTCTCAATAGAGATACCCATAAGGTGAGGGGTACACATTCACCTTCTATTGCTATCGCCCACTAAGTCCGATTACAATCCCTTCAATTCATACTATAGCACAGAATAATTTGTAATTCGTAAGATTTTATATCAGAGCACGTGAGAATATGGTGGAACGAATGCCCGACCCTTAATTTTTACTGTGTTCTCTTTTCGAAAAAATAAAAAGCAGGCGCTCTGTGTCCTCGATTTTCAAGTAAGACATCTCGATTCCGGTGGACGGTAAGCCCCTCACCTGCTCGGCACAATAGTGCAGAATCGTTAATACCGAGCAGGTTTATCGGAGTAAGGATAGTTATTTCATATTTATTACTA
>QIHJ01000411.1 GCA_003229065.1 Candidatus Dadabacteria bacterium | reverse complement strand
TGTTTCAGATGAAGCGGCGGGAGAGGTTGAGGATTTTAATTTATTGGAGAAACGCGGAGCTCTTATACGGGAGATTGCGGCTCTTGACGATAGAAACGAAACAGGTGATGTAGGGAAGGTTGAGTATAAAGATCTCAGGGATAAAAAGAAGAACGAGCTTTTGGAAATTACACGGAGACTGCGTGCTACTCGCAAGTCTCCGCAAAAAACTGTATGAAAGAAAGAACCGAGACACTTGCGGTCTCGGTTCTTAGTACTCTGGGACCCAGACCCAGAGAAATGAAACCCATATCTTATTTCAAGGAGGACTTCATTATCCGGAAACCCATCTTCCGAACTTGTAAATAATATAATACTTTGGGGCATTTGTAAAGAGTATTTAATATGATTATTGATAATAATCTCAGAATATGCATTAAGTATAGTCCATATACTATTGTTGTTACTAAATAATATGGTGTTTTTGTAATCTAAAGTATTTTCAATAGCCGCATGTTTAGTCCTGCCGCACTATTTAGAAGCCAAAGCGGCTATCTTTTCCCACCTCTTCTGCCAGTCCCTAAGGGAATGATACGTTGACCCAGAAGCAGTGTAATGTTTAGCGGGGATTCCCCAAATACCTTATTCCCCGGGAATCCGGGCATATGGCAGCGAAGGCGAATATTTAAACTTTACATCAGGAATCGGTTGCAATTTGCCGGTGTTACTAAATATTTAGCCTGAATAGGTTACTTTAAGAAATGCTCTGATATAGCCCGGGACAGTGCTTCAACCGTATATTTATCGGGCATAATCTCGGTATCATACCCCAACTCCCTTACAGTGCCGGCAGTTATAGGCCCGATACACGCGATCACCGTATCTTTTGGAATTTTTCCGACCTGATCGAAAAAATTCCGGGCTGTGGAGGAGCTTGTAAACGTCAGAACATCTATGTCTCCGTCCTTTATAATTTTTTTAATACTCTTTATATCCTGGCTTTGTGGCGGTACGGTTTCATAGGCAGGAGCGACATCTACAAGGGCTCCCATTCTTCTAAGCGTATCGGGCAATATACTGCGCGCCGTTTTAGCCCTGGGGATAAGAAACTTACTGCCCTCTACGTCCATCCCGGAAAATATGTCTATCAGCCCCTCGGCTCTGAAATCCCGGGGCACAATTTCAACCCCTATACCGGAGCGCTCAAGCGATTCGGCAGTCTTTTCCCCGATAGCTGCGATTTTTATCCCATAGAGCTCTCTCAAATCTTTCCCCTTTACCCTGAGTCTTTCGAGAAACCAAGAGACCCCGTTTACGCTCGTAAACAATATCCAGTCATACTTTCTAATATTCTTTATGGCCCGGTCAAGCACTCTAAAGCTTGCGGGTGCTTTGATTTCAATCGTAGGGTAGGTTATTGTCCGGGCGCCTTCTGATTCCAGGAGACGCACAAAATGCTCTGCCTGCTCCTTTGGTCTCGTTACCAGGACGCGTTTTGAAAAAAGCGGTTTAGTTTCATACCAGTTCGCTATTTCCCTGAGTGCCACAACCCCCCCGACCACCAATATTGCCGGAGCGCCCACGTCTTTTCGCCGTTTTACTTTCTTAGCTATATCATCCACGGTTCCTGTGACGGTAACCTGAGCAGGGTAGGTGCCCCAGGTGATAATAGCCGCGGGGGTGTCTTTGTTCTTTCCGGCTTTAACGAGCCTTCTCATATTCCCTGCCAGGTTTCTGACCCCCATCAGGAAGACCACCGTACCTATATCTGAAAGCGCCTTCCAGGGTATAGAGGTCTCTTCTTTCCCCGGGTTTTCGTGGCCCGTAACGACTGCAAATGACGATGTATGGTCTCTATGTGTGAGTGGAATGCCGGCGTATGCGGGTACCGAAGCTGCGGAAGTAACCCCCGGTACTATTTCAAATACTATCTTTCCTTTATTTAGAGCCTGGGCCTCCTCACCCCCTCTTCCGAAAACAAAAGGGTCTCCACCCTTTAGTCTGGCTACATTCTTACCTGCCGCGGCGTATTTGAGCAATAAAGCATTTATTTCTTTCTGTGTAGCTTCTTTTTCCCCGGGTTTCTTGCCGACGTAAAGAATCTCAGCGCTATTTTTGGCGAACTTAAGGAGCGCAGGATTTACAAGGTAGTCATAGACTATCACGTCCGCACGCTCCAGAATCTCTTTTCCTTTAAGCGTTAAAAGCCCGGGGTCTCCGGGTCCAGCTCCGATAAGATAAACCACGCCGCTATTTTTCATATCTATAATAGAAAGAAAACCGAAGCGTATGTATAAAGTCAAGAAATACCGGGGTAGAGAGATAAATTATGGGTGGGGCGATAAAAGAACGTAGCTTAGAGAGGAGTTATTTACTCATCCAATAAGTTCCTATATCATGTTATTATAATAGTTGTAGAAACTCTGGGTTGGAATGAGAAGCAAACCTGAGGTAAACCAGCCTGAGACTTATTAGAGAGGAGGGCAGAGTTATGCTCGTGAGAGACTATATGACAAAGGATCCTACCACGGTTGATCCTGAAGAACTGGCTGAAAAAGTGTACGTGATGATGAAGAAACAAAAAGTCAGGCAGGTGCCTGTAGTAAAGAAGGGCGACCTCGTGGGAATTTTAACTCTCGGTGATATAGAGGCTTTTATGGGTAGGGGAACAGAGCTAAAAGTAAAGGACGCTATGATCACAAACCCGCTTACGATACTCGATTACGCGTCGGTAGAGGGCGCCGCCGAGATTATGAGGAGCAGAAAATTCAACGCACTGCCTGTAGTATCCAATAAGAACGAGCTTGTAGGTATTATAAGCGTAACGGATATACTCGACGCATTTCTCAACCTCCTTAGCTTCCATGAAAAGCCCATCAGGCTTGAAGTGAACCTGGGCGAGAATGTCGGACTCTTTGACGTACTCTCAGTAGTACAAGCAAATTCTGAGAAAGTAATATCCTTCAGCGCGGCCACGCTCGACAGAAATGTCTACTACTTCTGGGTCGTAAACTGCAAGTTCGGCCTGGTGCAAAGAGAGCTCGGGAAAATGGGCTGTACTTCAAATATTGTATATTCAGAAAGGGAAAACGAGGAATCACTCCGTTAGGGTGCCTAAACTTTATATCCTGGTATAATTACCCCGATATGGAATCCGACGATCTGGAATATATACTCGACCACTACAAGAACCCCCGGAACTACGGAACTATAGAGGATCCGGACCTGAGCTTTGAAGAGGGGATACCCTCTTGCGGTGACCTGATCAGGCTCGATCTCAAGCTCGAAGGCCAAAAGGTGAAAGACGTAAAGTTCTCAGGCACTGGGTGCGCTATAAGCCAGGCTTCCGTATCGATACTGACTGAATTGGTGAGTGGAAAAGAGATTGAGGAAATAAATGTCCTATCCGACCAGGATATGCTGAATGCTCTGGGAAGTCGGATATCGCCGATAAGATTCAACTGCGCTCTTTTGGGATTAAATGTGCTCAAAAAAGCCCTTGCGGAGAATGACAACACCTGAAGTTTAATAAAACCAAAAGTGAGAGATCGCGCGTTAAATAAAAATCAGGAGTGAGAGATCGCAAAAGTGAGATATGGAACGTTTAATAAAACCCACGCAAAAACTTGACCCTCATAAGATTAAAGAGGATTTTCCGGTACTCGAGCGAATGGTTAACGGCAATAAGCTCGTGTACCTGGACAACGCCGCTACCACTCAAAAACCGCATAGCGTCATAGAGTGTATAAAAAATTATTATGAGCGCCATAACGCCAATATACACCGGGGCGTGCATACTCTGAGCTACGAGTCCACCGTGATGTATGAAGACGGGCATAAAAAAATAGCCGGGCTCATAGGGGCTTCAGACTGGAGAGATATTATCTTCACCCGTAACGCAACGGAGTCCATAAACCTCGTCGCATACGGCTGGGGACTCCATAACCTGAGTGCTGGGGACGAAGTGGTGATCACAATTATGGAGCATCATTCAAACATAGTACCATGGCAGATGCTCAGGGACCGAATAGGCATAAAGCTAAAATACATTGACGTTGACGATAAAGGTAATTTGAAGCTCGAAGATTTGTCGAACCTCATAACCGATAGAACTAAGCTTGTAAGCGTTATTCAC
>QIHJ01000088.1 GCA_003229065.1 Candidatus Dadabacteria bacterium | reverse complement strand
CACCAGACCCACACCCGCGCTCATAGCCCAGAGGAATATCCAGGCCTTCCCGATATTGGTAATATACAAAGCAAAAAAACCGGCCAATACGGTCAGGAGGAGGGTAAAGACCCTTGCTATAAATACATAGTGCTTCTCAGTCGCGTCTTTTTTTATAAACCGTCTGTATATATCGTTCATCAGATAGGATGCTCCCCAGTTTAGCTGGGTTGAGAGAGTGGACATAAACGCAGCGAGGAAGCTTACGAATAAGAGACCCAGGAGCCCCGGACCCAGAAATTCTTTTATAACCGCTACGTATACCGCTTCCTGATCTCCGTCGGTGATTACGGCTCTCGGATATATAATCAAGGATGCAAGCGCGACCAGAATCCAGGGCCAAAGACGAAGGATATAGTGGTTCACAGCAAACCAGGCAGTGCCCAGTACTGCATGACGCTCATTTTTCGCAGAGCATATCCTCTGTATAAAATATCCGCCTCCGTCCGCGTTATGGGACGACCACCATATAACGCTCACGTACACGAGAAAAGCAAAGAAGCTCGACGACCAAAACCCCTCTGAAACCGGATCACCCCCAGAAGGCGTCATAAAAAACGAAATATGTTCCTTGTCTATAGAACCCAGCTTTTCCACAAAACCTGATAATCCGCCAATTTCCGGAGACCCGATTACAATCCACGCCAGGGCCGCTGTGCCGAAGAGCGCAATAAAGTATTGAAGGAAATCGGTTAGCGCCACCCCCCAGAGCCCCGACATCATCGTGTAGAAGAACGCAATTGAAATACATATTACTACTGCAATCGTGGTATCTACACCAAAGAACACCTTAAACACCTTGGCCATCGCGCTTATGACCCAGCCCATCACTATAAAGTTAAACAGGGTGGAGAAGTAAAACGCTTTAAAGCCTCTAAGGAATGCAGCGGGCTTCCCGCTGTAGCGGATCTCTATGAGCTCATTGTCCGTAATCACCTCGGCCCTTCTCCAGAGCCTTGCGAACACCAGCACTATGAATACGTGGCTGAAGAGGTAGTTCCACCAAAACCAGTTTTTCCATATCCCCTCGGTCCTTATCCAGCCCGTAACCGCAAGCGGCGTATCTGCGGCAAAGGTGGTCGCAACCATAGATGTACCCAGTATCCACCAGGGGAGACTCCTTCCGGTGACGAAATAAGAGGACATGCTACCGCTTGCCCGTCGTGTGAAGTAAATTCCGATTGCGAGTGATACTATCAGATAGGATGCTACGATTGCCCAGTCTAGCGGGCTTAGGACAGAGAGTGAGGACTTAAGTGAGGCAGGCATTAATGAGGTAATTTACCTGAGCGCATATTAAGAAAACAGTTGCATACCAGCTCTACAGTATAATAACTAAAGATTTACAGGCATTGTGCCCCGAGCTTCTAAGTTGCCTAAGAGCACATCGGCTGCGGCAGCCTGGCACACGTCCATAGAATCGAACATGCAGAGAACCGTGTCAAAACCCTTAAACCCCGAAACCACATAGGGCGACCCGAATGAAACAAGCACTTTCTCTTGCGGAAGGGTTTCCAGCGCATTTAAAATAGTCTTATAATTCTCAGTCAGATATGACTGTTTTTTCCATGCCCCGACCGTAGTGTAAATTAAGCAAATTACGGCATCAATTCCCTCCGCTACCCCGGGTACGGAACCCGGATCGGAGTCAAAGCCGATCTCATGTCTTATACATGTTACGCCCGAGCGGCTCATCTTATTAAGAAAGACAGTCGATATACTCTGCCCTGACTCCGTTACATCGAATATATATACAATGGCATTCCCGGATTTAAGCGTACTACCTTTAAGCAGGCACGGTGAGCGTTTAGCTATCTTCTCTACCAGGCTATTTGCATCCAAATGGATGTTCGAAGAACCGTGCGCCCTGTCTGTAAGCCACTTATTTTTTACACTTAAAATTCTGCTGAGAGATTCATTTAGAGTACCACTGTCGAGTTTCCCGGATTCAGTCATTTCAATCAGTCTTTGAATAAGGTATTCAGGATTTTTAGGATCGAGGATTATGTCACAGCCCGACATAAGTGAAAGCCCGGACATATCCGCCTCGTCCCCCGATTTCCCAATCCCGTCCATTCTAAAAGAATCGGTCACTACCAGACCCGTAAACCCCAATTTATCTCTTAGTATGGCTTGAATGACGGCTTCTGAAATTGTAGCCGGCACCTTTTCATTGCTTATATGGGGGTAAGCGATATGGGCGGGCATGATAAAAGTAACTCCTTCATCCACGGCATTCTTGAACGGAACCAGGTCGCACTCGAATAAATCTTCCTCGCTCTGCTCTGAGACAGGCATATCTACATGCGAATCCACCCAGGTGGTCCCGTGCCCGGGGAAATGCTTCGCGCAGCTCATAATTCTGTTTTCCTGAAGCCCTTTTATGAAAGCCTGAGACATACGAGAGACAAGTTCCGGGTCGTCTCCGTAAGAGCGGATATTTATTATAGGGTTTAGTGGATTCGTATTAACGTCTGAAACCGGACCGAATACTAGATTTAAGCCGCATTCCTTCATCTCTTGTGCAATCAGTGAACCCTGCTCGTATACAAGCCCTTCGTCGTTTATAGCGCCCAAAGACATAGCAAAGGGGAATAGCGTCATATCACGTACAATCTGCCCTACACCGCGCTCGGCGTCGCACGCGAAAAATAGCGGTATTTGAGAAACCACCTGAAGCTCCTCGGTTACCTCTCTTACACCAGATGCCGATCCTCCGAATATTATAAAGCCTCCGACGTGATCCTTTACAAGCTTTCTCGCTAGCGGTAGTGACCCCGGATCGTTGAAATCGATCCTCGGCATTACCAACTGTCCTAATTTTTCATGCAGTCCGAGCTTCTTTATATCGATTGGATTCATACCGTTATTATTGAGATTTACTTCCAATATACTAATTACTACCTAAGACGATCTTACCCATTGGTACCCGTCTGTTTGCACCGGTAGCGCCAGGAACATTGCTCATATTACCGGAAACGAGCTCATTGGCTAAAACCGCGAACGCAACCGCCTCTTTGGCCTCTGAAGGGATTCCATAATCATCCGTGGTCGTGCACTCGTACCCTTTAAGTCTATCCCTGAGCTTCTGCATTAAGGCTGGATTCTTACACCCCCCGCCGCTGAATACGATTTCACTCACTTCCCAATTGGGAAAGATGAATCTTTCATATGAGAGCGCTATAGTCTCCACGGTAAATGACAAGAGAGTCTGCATAAGGTCGGGCATTGTAATCTCACCTTTTTTCAATTTAGAAAAAAGTTTATGACCCATTTCACTGCCGAACAGCTCCTCACCGGTCGACTTGGGAGGAGGCAGATTAAAATAAGAGTTCCTCATTAGCTCATGAAGTAGATCATTGCTATTTACACCCTTAGAAGCTAGTTCTCCGTCCCGATCAAAGCTCTCACGGCCCTCTGTAGCAATATTAATCACCCTATCCATAAGCATATTCCCGGGGCCTGTATCGAAAGCTATCACGTCCTCTATTTTCTCCGTTACAACTGTGGCGTTCGCGATCCCGCCAATGTTCTGTACAATCTTAACCATGTTATTCACACTGAAAAATAAAAAATCGAAGTAAGGTACGAGTGGCGCACCTTCACCCCCGGAAGCCATGTCGCGCGTCCTGAAATCCCCTACTGTCGTCACTCCCGTGCGCTCCGCTATCACGCTTGTCTCCCCGATCTGAAGTGTCGATGGGATACCCTCTTTCCGTGATGGCGGGTTGTGAAACACCGTCTGACCGTGTGATCCTATGATATCTATTTCGTCGATTCCGTAGCCTGACTCGATCACAGCGGCCAAGGCAGCATCGGCAAACGCTTCACCTATAAGGAAATTAAGCTCCGATATTTCCTGAACAGTGCACGTGGGAAGCAGGTTATCGAGCCTCTCTCTTATTTCCGCGCTATAGGGAAAGCAAGTAAATTTTACTAACTCTACATCTGTATCTACACCGGAGCCTTTGAGTTTAACCAGGGCCGCGTCAATGCCGTCTTTTGAGGTTCCCGACATAAGGCCGATCACCAGTCTTTCATTTTTATTCAATAATGAGATGATGTTAGTCGTCATAATAAGAATTAGTCTAA
>QIHJ01000141.1 GCA_003229065.1 Candidatus Dadabacteria bacterium | reverse complement strand
TGATAAGAGAGCCGCTCTTGTGAGACGCCTGCACCACTATTACTCCGAGCGCAAGGCCGCTTATTATCCTGTTTCTCTGAGGGAAGTTTTGCCCGAGTGGGCCTGTACCTAGAGGGAATTCAGATATTACGGCGCCTCTTTTGGATATCTCGTCATAGAGCTTCTCATTCTCAGGCGGATATATTACATCCAGACCCGAGCCAAGTACCGCAATCGTCCTTCCCCCGCGCCTGAGCGCTTCCTCCTGTGCTATCGAGTCTATGCCGCGCGCCATACCGCTCACTATTGTAATCCCTCTTGCTGCAAGCTCTCCCGAAAGTCTCTCAGTCACAGTCCTCCCGTAACGGTCGGGGATTCTGGTACCTACAATAGCAACAGAAAGGGCGTCTTCGGGCAAAATTTCGCCTTTTATATAAAGGATCAGAGGGGGATTGTAGATATTGAGCAGGCCCTCGGGGTACGCGGGATCATTCAGCGTGAGTATGTTGAAGCCGAATTTCTCAATACCTCTTATCTCCTCTTCGACAAGAATCCAATCGGAGAAAGCGCTTATAGCCTCTATGACATTATCCGAACCCCTTTCAACTACTCTTTTGATACGGCCAAGCTCGCTCTTACTTGCCTTAAATAAATTCTCCGGGTTCTCAAACTCAGCCAGAAGTTTTTTGGCTGACACATACCCGACTCCGTCTACCATGTTTAGAGCAATCCAGTACTTTAAGTTCTCATTCATATCGATAAATGTTTTATTTACCTTTTATAGTGCAGTCAATATTTTTCTATATGCGCTAATATAGGGTTAGCCCAATTTTTCTTCAAGACTTCTCATTTTCCCGGACATCGTATAGGGCTTATCAGTCCTTTCGCTTATTCTAAGCGATGTGTTTATTCTCTGAACGCCTTTTTTTCTAAGCTCATCATGACACTTTTTAACGAGCGGGGTAATATCGTCCCACTCACACTCAATGTTAGTCCCCATGGAGTGTGATTCATACTTAAGCCCGCTTTGTGTAATCACCTTCATCACTACAGCCACATACTCTGAAAGCGATGTGCCCACACCTATGGGTATTACGCTAAGCTCAACTATCATGCAGCCCTCCCTCGATAATCGTTTAATCCTTTGCAAGAATATATATGATATTACACAAGTATTGCCCCTTTTGGCATAGTACGGCAATTAAGCTACTATCTAAATAAATAGACTCCAAGACATGGTATTGAGACCTTATTTAAGGAGAAGACTTTTATGAAGAGCCTGACCGAGTATCTATGGTTTGACACGGAGAAGAAAAAAGAGATTGTTCATATAACTGAAACCATAAGAGCTATCGTAGCAAAAAGCGATGTATCAGAAGGTTTCGTACTTGTATCCGCTATGCACATTACCGCAGCCGTATATGTGAATGATCTCGAGGACGGGTTAATAGAGGATATATGGGAGTGGCTTGAGGGACTTGCCCCTTACAAATCCGGATACCGACACCACATGAGCGGCGAGGACAACGGAGACGCTCACTTAAAAAACCTTATTATGCATCACCAGGTACTGGTGCCGGTAACGAAAGGAGACCTCGATTTAGGTCCTTGGCAGAGAATATTCTACGCTGAATTCGACGGGCAGAGAAGAAAGAGAGTAGTAGTTAAGGTGCTGGGCGAATAGCTTATTGTCATAAGTGTACTGCTCCCCTTTTGTCAGGAGCGGTTTAAGTTGGAATGCGGGTAGCACCCGCTGGCATACAAGTTCTGCTTACCTCCGCGGCAGGATTGAAACTCCAATCCTAATGCAACACTCTGAGGTCAATTAGACATTGAACAATGGACACACGTGTCCCAGCGGGTGCTACCCGCCACAAAAGGGAGCCGAAGCTCCCATTTTAAACTTTACTAATTGAAAACTTGAATCTAAATTTATACCGTTTCTATTAGATATACTGCTCCCCTTTTGCATATTTTCACTAATTTTACTAGCTTAATTCTACTAGGTTTTTAATGGGGAGCAGTATATAAGCTATACAAATAGCGTTCTTTGAATTTGTTGCCATTTGGAATTAGTTATAATAAAGATATTATGGAAAAGAAACCGGATGAGACTCGTGTATTTATCGACAACAGAGGTAATTGGTTTCAGGACGGAATCGAGATAAAACACAGGCTCACGTATCTATATAACAATAAGCTCCTTGACCGGGACAAAGAGGGGCGGTACTACATCGACGACGGGAGCTGCAGGCTTTATGTCCGTGTCGAAGACACCCCTTTTGTCGTGAAGATGCTCCGAAAAGAAGGTGAGGACTACTACCTTACACTGAACGATGAAACAGAAGAAAAGCTAAATCTAGAGACGCTTCGGATAAACGACGAAAATATTCCCTACACTAAGGTAAAAAACGGGAAATTCAGCGCCAGGTTCACAAGACCGGCCTATTATGAGCTCATGAAATACGCAGTACAGGAAGGAGAGGGTTTCTACATCGAATCCAATGGGCAAAAGCACCACTTAGTCAAAAGCTAGTCAAGTTCATCCAGTGTATCCAAAAACCTCTCAATTACAGCATTAGAGAGTAGATTTCCTTTCTCTGTCAGCCGCACCGAGCCATCTGTTATCTCGATCAGACCGCCTTTAACCAAATATCCGATTTTATACTCGTCGGCAGTAACATTATAAGATTCTCTGAGAGATTTAAACTCAAGCCCGCTACTCAGTCTGAGACCCATCAGGACCGTATCCTCCAAAGCCTCGCGCTTTTCAAGCTCCTCACTGAAATCGACAGGCATCTCGCCCGCCCTTACGGATTTCATATACAGCCCCGGGTTTTTGATATTCCCCCGTCTTATTCCCCATCCTTTGCCCGCTCTCCTCAAATGCGAATGCGCACCCGCACCCACACCGAGATAGTTATCCCCTCGCCAGTAGAGCATATTGTGCCGGCACTCAAAACCCCTCTTTGAGTAATTAGATATCTCGTACTGATCGAATCCTTTTTCCTCAAGATACTCAGTCGTGAAGGTTATAAATTCAGAAAGCTCCTCGTCTTCAGGCAGAGTCAATTTTCCCCGCCTGTAGAGATTTCCGAACTGCGTACCATCCTCTATCATTAAGCAGTAAGCCGAAATATGGGTAGAATTAAATGAAATAGCCTCTTCTAAATCCTCTTCCCATTCACTTTGAGTCTCATCCGTAGTCCCGTACATGAGATCGATGTTAAAATTCTCAAACCCGGCCCTCTTTACGTCCTCGAGTATACATCTGCCATCATCCGGAGAATTAATCCTGCCGAGGAACCTTAGCTTTCTTTCCGAAAACGACTGCACGCCGAAGCTGACCCTGTTCACCCCCGCTTGTCTCAATTCGTAAAGTTTCTCAAAGTCAGCGGTCTTGGGGTTTATTTCGAGCGAAACCTCCAAATCAGCGGAGGGTGAGCTTGACTCTATAATTTTTGAGATTATTTTCTCTATATTCCGGGCTTCAAACAACGAGGGCGTACCGCCGCCGAAGAATATAGTGCTCAAGGGCGCCCCATCCAATACCTCGGCATACAATTCAAGCTCTTGCAACACCGATTCTGTATAATCTCGCTCGGGGAAACTCTCGCCTACACCGTATGAGTTAAAATCACAGTAAGGGCATTTTTTTACACAGTACGGGATATGAACGTATACTCCAAAGGCCATACGGATATTTTACGCCATGAGATAAATCTTGCAACGACTATATTTTAGAGTCATATTTATTGATTTATAAACATGGAACAATCTATGAAATTGCACTTATTGATGTTTATATGTTTGTGCCTGATATTGAGTCTCACTTCACCTCGAGCTGAGGGAAATTCTGTTCTGACCCTGGATCAGGCCATTCAGACCACACTTGAGAACAACCCCGGTATAGACGCGTCGGATGCAGGTATCGAGATAGAAAGAGCGGGTGTAAAAAGGGCGAAGTCCGCCTACTACCCTGAGATCAGCTCAAGATTGATAGTGCCCTTTATAGGCCGTGAATCGGGATTTTTTCTGGATCAACTGTTATATGATTTCGGGCGCACTTCAAACCGCGTGAAATCGAGCAAAGCCCGTCTCAGATCGTCAAAATACGATAGGGATGCAACGAGGGAAGAGCTCATTCTGGATACTCAAATTGCATATT
>QIHJ01000361.1 GCA_003229065.1 Candidatus Dadabacteria bacterium | reverse complement strand
ATGACTGCCGGAACTCTATATTTAAATCCCTATGTGAAGGATAGTAAACCCAGATGTCAGATATTCTAAAAGTTGGCGATAAGGCTCCTCTCTTCAGTCTTCTTTCAGAAGAAGGGGCCATTATTAAGCTCGGCGATCTCATTGGGCTCAGTCCCATAGTCCTTTATTTTTATCCGAAGGATAATACAACTGTATGCACCAAAGAGGCCTGCGCGTTCAGGGATAATATCAACAAAATTAAGGGCATAGAGAACACTCTGGTAATGGGTATAAGCTCGGATTCCGTTGACTCGCATAAACAATTCTCTTCGGACAATGAGCTGCCGTTCACTCTACTAAGCGATCAGGCAGGGGAAGTCAGAAAGCTTTATGGAGTCCCAAAAACCTTCAGGCTCCTGCCGGGCAGAGTAACATACGTAATCGATAAGGACGGAATAGTGAGACATATATTCTCATCGCAGCTCAACTACAAAAAACATATAGAAGAAGCCCTTTCCGCTCTTAAATCCTTAAAAGACCGGAAGTAGGCGCTTCCATTAGCCGGGTTACTATTATATATATGCTCCGGTGTGCACAAACCCTCTAAAAATGATAAAGTTTTCTAAATAAAGTTCTACGATCCGGAAATCCTTGGTAATATATTGAGAGTATCAGGAGAGAGAGATTGATTAAGAAACCTTGGGCAGGACGTTTCAAAAAAAATACGCATAAAGTCGCAGAGAGCTTTTCGGCCTCAATAGATTTTGACAAGAGACTCTACAGAGAAGATATAGAGGGGAGCGTCGCTCACGCCGAAATGCTCGCCGAGACAGGGATCATCGAGCAAAAGGAAGCTGATAAAATTGTGAAAGGTCTCGGCAGCATCCGTAAAGAGATAGAGTCCGGGAAGTTCCCGTTCAGGGAAGAGTTCGAGGATATACATCTTAATATCGAAAAGCGCCTTATAGAAAAAATTGGCGAAGTCGGCGGAAAAATCCATACGGCTAGAAGCAGAAACGACCAGGTTTCGCTCGATATGCGCCTGTATCTGAGAAACGAGATAAACGATATACTCGCCCTATTAAAAGCACTGGCCGAGTGTTTAACCTATCAGGCCGAGGAAAATATTGACGCTATGATACCGCTCTACACTCACCTTCAAAGGGGTCAGCCCATACTGCTGTCCCATCACCTGTTGGCGCTTTACGAGATGCTAAAAAGAGACAGGGAGCGCTATCTGGACTGTCTGGACCGTGTAAATGTGATGCCCCTTGGCGCGGGAGCAGGGGCGGGTACGACTTTTCCGATAGACAGGGAGTACGTTGCACGCACTCTAGAGTTTCCGAAAATTACGCAGAACAGCGTGGACACCGTAAGCGACAGGGACTTTATAGTGGAGTTCATTTCCGTGTCCTCAACACTTATGAACCACCTGAGCCGCATATCCGAGGAGCTTGTGCTCTGGAGCACAAAGGAGTTTGATTTTGCGGACCTGGGAGACGAATTTACGACCGGCTCGAGCATTATGCCACAGAAGAGAAACCCCGACATGGCGGAGCTTATAAGGGGCAAAACAGGGCGCGTGTACGGGAGCCTTATGGCTATTCTGACAGTGATGAAAGGGCTTCCGTTTTCATACAACAGGGACATGCAGGAAGATAAAGAGCCTATGTTCGACACCGTGGACACCATAAAAGCCTCACTCGAAGTGCTTCTTGAGATGATGGGTAATATAGAGTTTAAGCACGGCAATATGAAAAAAGCGCTCGACGAAGGGTTCATTACAGCGACCGATGTTGCGGACTATCTGACACGGAAAGGAGTGCCCTTCAGGCAGTCTCACGAAATCACGGGCAAGGTAGTGAGTTACGCCGAGGAGAAAGGAAGGGAGCTTCTGAACCTTCACATATCGGAGTACCAGATGTTCTCAAAGGAGTTTACAGAGGATTTGTTCGAGTACATTACACTTGAGGGCTCTATCGAGAGCAGGAAGTCTTACGGGGGCACGGCCAGAGAAAACGTCATTAGTATGATAGTGAAAGCGAAAAAAGAGATAGAGGGCTGGTAAGAGGTTAATTATAAAATACTAAGAATATCAGAGGGTTAAGACCCGCCGAAGTCAATTAAAGGGAAGCGATTATGAAGGAAATGACCAAAGAAGAATATACCGAGTTTCTACTCGGGGAAACAAAAACAGGGAAGCTCGCTACCGTACGAGATGACGGACGCCCTCATGTTGTTCCAATTTGGTTTGTGCTCGATGGGGACAAAGTTGTTTTCAACACCGCTGATAACTCTGTAAAAGCCAATAATATACAGAGAGACCCGAGGGTATCTATCAGTGTGGACGATCAAACGCCCCCCTACTCTTTCGTCACCATAGAGGGGACGGCAGAGATTTCAGACGACCGGGGAGAGTGCCTTCACTGGGCCACACGAATCGGCGCAAGATATATGGGAGAAGAACGGGCGGAGGAATTTGGCAAGCGTAATTCCACAAAGGGAGAGCTAACTGTGAGGATCTCGCCCACGAAAGTCCTGGCGTATAAAAATGTCACGGACTACTAGGATCATACTGAAATATGGGTCTACTGGTTAACGGTAAATGGCAGGATAAGTGGTACGATACAAAGTCCTCAGGCGGGCGTTTTGTAAGGGAAAAGGCTATGTTCAGAGACTATGTCACAGCGGACGGATCATCGGGGTTTAAGGCCGAGCCCGGACGTTACCACCTGTACGTAAGTTATGCGTGTCCCTGGGCGCACAGGACTCTGATTTTCAGAAAGCTTAAGAAGCTTGAAGACGTAATTTCCCTCTCAATAGTTGATCCGCTCATGGGCGATAATGGGTGGGAATTCTCGGACTACCCGGGTTCTATACCCGACCCTATAAAAGGCGCACGTTATCTTCATCAGATATACACGGCGGCCGAGCCGAATTACACCGGCAGGGTAACGGTGCCGGTATTATGGGACAAACGAAACGAAAAAATCGTAAATAACGAGTCCTCGGAAATTATCCGTATGCTAAACTCGGAATTTAACGAATTCGGGGATTCCGAGCGGGACTTCTATCCCAAGGAGCTCAGGAATGAAATAGACGAGATTAACGATCTTGTATACAAAAACGTAAATAACGGCGTATATAGGTGCGGCTTCGCAACCACACAGGAGGCTTACGAGGAGGCGATTCACGCATTATTCAATACCCTGGACGCACTGGATGAAAGGCTTTCAGAGAAAAGATACCTTATTGGCGGAAGGCTGACCGAGGCCGACTGGCGGCTTTTTACCACTCTTCTAAGGTGTGATCCCGTATATCACACACACTTTAAATGCAACCTCCGTCATATAAAAGACTATCCAAACCTGTCCCACTATCTCCGCGATCTGTACCAGGTTCCGGGTGTAGAAGATACGGTGAATTTCACACACATAAAAGAGCATTATTTTAAAAGCCACAGATCAATAAACCCCTCGGGCATAGTAGCTAAGGGGCCGTTGATAGATTTATCCGCCCCGCACAACCGAGCTCAGATCATATAATTCCTTTCTCTTTATTGATATTGAGGGGATTATAGATTATAAAGATAATACTAACATCGTACATCGGATTCTGAGTATATTCTTATAGAGTATACAAATTGTCGGCTGCAGCTTAATTAAATAGGAGCGATGGATGGAATCCCACTCAAAAAAACCGGGTGAATCCTCTGGAGTAGGCAAGGTGGTCAGAAGGTTCCTGGATACCGAGAAACGGAACAGCCCGATCATGCTCTGGGCCATGCTGGTAGGGGCCCTGACTGGCTTTGCGGGAGCTGTCTTTCAAATTGCCCTGGCCTGGTTTGCCGATCTGAAAGACGCGCTAATGGGCCTTCTTTCAGGATTCACAGCTTTGCCGATTATCGCTTCAATAGTGATTTCGGCGGTTATGGTGTTCCTTGCCTTGCTCCTGGTCCGCAAGATTGCGCCTGAGACGGGCGGGAGCGGTGTGCAGGAGATGGAAGGCGCGCTCGACGATCTGAGACCCGTCAGATGGAAAAGGGTGCTCCCGGTAAAGTTCGTTGCTGGCCTATTGTCGCTCGGGAGCGGCATGGTTATGGGCCGTGAAGGCCCTACGATTCAGATGGGCGGAAACCTTTACCAAATTAGGTAAGGACGACACGCACACGCTCATAGCAGCAGGGGCCGGTGGTGGATTAGCCGCAGCTTTTAACGCCCCCCTTGCCGGCATTCTTTTCGTATTCGAGGAGATGCGCCCCGAGTTTAAATATAACTTCCTGTCGGTTCAGGCCGTTCTCATAGCCTGCGCCTCGGCGGATATAGTACTTCGTATCTTAATGGGTCAGCAGCCCGATATAAATATGTCCATGCTGACCGCGCCCCCGCTTAAAGCACTCTGGCTCTTTGTAATATTCGGTTTCATATTCGGCATATTCGGCTTTATTTTCAATAGACTGCTTGTATGGACGCTTAACTTTTTCACAAATCTTACCGGAAGGCTTTACACATATACGGGACTATTAGTAGGCGGATTGATCGGTGCGCTGGTATTTCTTTTCCCCGACACGATAGGCGGCGGTTACATAGTCATACCCAAGGCGATTTCCGGCTCAATACCGGTGATGATACTGCTGTTACTCTTCGTAGTGCGTTTCGGGACCACTATGATAAGCTACGGCTCGGGCGCAACAGGCGGCATATTTGCCCCTATGCTTGCCCTGGGCACGCTTTTCGGAATGTGGTTTGGGAACTTCGCTCATTTTCTCCTGCCTGAAATGGTGGTGCGCCCTGAAATATTCGCCGTAGCCGGCATGGCCGCTCTCTTTTGCGCGACCGTACGGGCCCCTCTTACGGGCATCGTGCTGACGATTGAAATGACCGGGAATTACTGGCTGATTCTTCCGCTTATAATTACCTGTATGACTGCATCGATAGTAGCGCAGGGGCTGGGCGGAAAGCCGATTTATACCGTGCTGTTAAAACGCACACTGGACCTTGCTAAGGCTAAAGAAGTCGATGAAAACAAAAAGCCGCTTGAGTACTTGTAGTATATAAAAAACTTTGCCGCTATTGCCAACCCTCTACCTCGGAGGGGTTTATGAAAGTTTTTTCCTTAAAGATAGCTTAATAGCTCCCAACGTTCCGAAAGGGTATAGGCATGCCGGTGTCGTCGAAAGTTTCTATTATCCCCCCGCCTTTAATTATTTTGGGTTCTAATACTGATTCCTAAAATTTAATTACTTATGAGAGGCCTTGATGAATGTAGACCTGTTCCTCGCGCAGGGGGAAGGAGATGAAAAAAGGCAAATGCAAAAGATGAGATCCTGATTTGAATCCGTATTGAGTACGGGACATGGTTCGGGATGACCACCCTTCGCCAAGGCTATGGGTGGCATGTAGAAGAGGGATTCCGGAAATGCGCAGATGCTCCGGGAGTTTGTTATGAAACTTCTTCCTTACAGCCGCCTTCTTTTAGGATCTTTTCTATTTCATAGCCTGCGGCTATACTCGCCACAGAAGCAACCAATTCGTAGGCAGGGGTAATCAAGACGCCCCCGTTTTCACTTGCCGAGGGATCATCCGCCGAATACATATCAGAAAATTCCATCCCTCGCGTATTTAAGTTTTCAAGTACGTTCTTTGATTGATTGAGTCTCAGGAACCCTCCGACCGCCTGCGCTTCCACAAGATAGATCACAGGCTCGGCAGAGGCGCCCGAGCTTAGCTCGAGCGAGGTGGGTATACCCTCCTGAATCACTATATCCCTTACAGGCTTTCCGCCCTTACTCACCCTCATACGTTTTCTGCCCTCGGAGTTAAGCGCTCTTACGCTCTCCCCGTCCGCAACATTCATAACAGCCATGCCGTAAGTTCCCGAATTGCTCTTAAGAAAAAGATACGGATCGTAATCGATTCCTCTCCGCCTGTATTCCTCCGAAAGCTCGTCTAAGATTGACTCAACGCACGTAGCCGCGCGCGCGCGGTCATCGGGGCTGTCAAAGTTTACCCCCTCTTCATGAACGGTCTTGATGGATATGACACTAGGATCGATGTCCAGGATAGCCGTAATTTCCCCGGCAAGTTTGTTGTAGTATTCAAAATGAAGGCTCTTTTTTCTTGTGTGCCAGCCGATCTCGACCGGGGGCTCAACCGGCTGAATTATATCCCTTAGAGTCTTTGGGCATTTATCCGAGAAATCGTTATTTATTAATATTAGATCGGGATCGCCGGCCGTAGTCACTACACGGTGTCCGTCTTTTATAACTTTGTAGACAAGTACCTCTTTACCGTCCAGGGCTTTAAAGCTCATCTCATCGTGATAGAAATCGTCGCTCACTATTCCCACTTGCACTTTGTAGTCCACTTTTTCTAAAATCGACTTGAGAACGGAAATGTTCTCCCAGTAATACTGGTTTCTGGTATTGAGCTCGGGTATGATGAGTATCCGCCTTGCTTTGGGATATTTCCTTACGATATAATCCTTAAAGAGCTCTGAGGTGTGGTCTCTGAATTTCTGAGACAGGTTATTAAACCCCGCCGGGAATACGTTAGTATCCACAGGGGCGATCTTGTAATCAGATACCCTCAAATCTACAGAGGTGTAGAGTGGTACGAGCACCTTCTCGGTCTGCGCCGTAACCCAGGACTCAAGCTCCCGGCGCTTTTCGCTGATTCTTTTATTTAAAACATCGAGTGGTTTCATATGCATCTTATCCTATTACTACGTAAGTTCCTGCAATCTTATCGTGCCATGCTTGAGAGTCCTGATCGAATACCGACCAGATGAATCCGGCGAATAAAAAAACAGCCGATATATAGTACCCTACCCACCTCATAAAAGACTCCCAGAGCCCAACCTCCCTTCCCTCTGAGCTTATTATTCTTATACCGACCGCCATTTTCCCGAGCGTCCTTCCCGCATAGTAGTGAAGGAATACAAAGTATGTAGAGGCCAGGAAAAAGAGGAGCGCATATATAGGCAAAAACACTCTACTGAGCTCTCCCGGCTTAATAGCCGTATCACCTATAATAAAGAAACCGGCTCTTATCGTGAGATAAGCTATCAGGCCTACGATCACAAGATCGATTAAAAACGCGACCGCTCTGGGCTTAAGCCCCGCTATGCTGTAAGATTCCGAATCCTCCTTAGAATCATGCACTCCCGGTAGATTAGTTGCGCTTTGGAGGACATTGGATTCAGAATATAAAACCGGGTCGGGCGCATGGGATTCAAGTTCGGCGTGAAACGTTCGCTCTAATTTTATACCCCCCGATCGCACTTCGTGCTCCGGTCCGTCCCCATAGGCATCACTGTGAAGCGCTCGCCTCTGCCCTCTTGATTTTATACCCCCCGATCGCACTTCGTGCTCCGGTCCGTCCCCATAGGCATCCGGCGCGTCCTGTTCTAAATCAGGTTCGGTATCGACAATAGTGTTTGGGATATTCTCCAGAATACTGTCCGATACAGCCGGTTCTTCTGCCCCCGCTCCCTGATTCCTATAACCCCTGGTGTTTTCTACTCCTGTCTCATC
>QIHJ01000282.1 GCA_003229065.1 Candidatus Dadabacteria bacterium | reverse complement strand
CGTGAGTATTTTCTCGTCCTCACTCCGGGCAGGATTCAAAAGCAATCCCGATGCGATAATTATCACTAATATCGCTATTAGAGCTAATCTATTCATATACTGTGGCGGGGCATTATTCTTACGAATACGTACTCGGTTTAATACTACCTGAATACATATTCCTTAGCTTCGTACTAATTAAAAGTGCACAAATAATGTATCTCTAAGATGCACATGTATATACCCCTCCTTGTTACGTACAAATACCCTCGTTATAATTTGCAGTCATGGGTACGGATATATTGAGATGCGACGCAGTAGCAATATTCGAAGCAGGCCTGAAAGCTGTGGACCCCGTGAACACCGTAAAGAAAAAGCTAAAACGGGAAGGCGATATAGTAACGCTCGAAGGCCGTGAATATAAGCTCGGAGATTATAAGAATATCTATGTAATCGGCATGGGTAAGGCCGCTGCATCCATGGCAAGCGCAATCGAGGACATATTAGGGGAGCGGGTAACCACGGGCATAGTGAATGTAAAATACGGTCACAGCGTAGCGTTAAAAATTATAAAGGTAAATGAAGCCGGCCACCCGGTACCGGATGAAAGCGGCCTCGGGGGAACCAAGGAGATTGTGGGGCTCCTGGAAAAATCCGGGATCGACGACCTTGTGATCTGCCTGATATCGGGAGGAGGCTCCGCGCTCCTGCCTCTTCCGGCGGGGGATATCACCCTCCATGACAAGCAGGAGCTTACAACGGCGCTCCTTCACTGCGGCGCGACAATACATGAGATAAACGCGATCCGGAAACAGATATCCCGAGTTAAAGGCGGCAGGCTCGCAAGACTAGCCTACCCTTCTACCGTACTATCGCTGATACTATCCGACGTTATCGGAGACAACCTGGACGTCATAGCTTCAGGCCCCATGGTTCCGGACACGCATTCATTTCACGACTGTCTTGAGATAATAAACAAATACGGGTTTAAAGAAGAAGCTCACAGGGCTGTAATACAGCATATAGAGAAAGGATGCCTGGGAGATCATGAGGAAACCCCCAAGCCCGATGACCCGGTATTCGAGCGCACACAAAATGTTATTATCGGAAGCAATATAACGGCTGTAAAAGCCGCTCGCGAGAAGGCTCTTGATCTCGGATATAACAGCATGATCCTATCCACATACATTCACGGCGAGACGGAGGAAGTGGCCAAGGTGCATACTGCAATTGCTGAAGAAATACTAAGCTCCGGTAATCCCTTAGAGAAACCTGCCTGCATTATATCGGGCGGGGAGACGACCGTTACGATAGAAGGCAAGGGTAAAGGCGGGAGGAACCAGGAGTTTGTATTAGCGGCTGCGATACATATTGAAGGTCTGAAAGATGTTCTAATCCTGAGCGCCGGAACTGACGGAACGGACGGCCCTACCGACGCCGCGGGCGCGACCGCCGACGGCACTACCGTCGCAAGGGCACATGATCTTGGGCTCGACCCTTACGCGTATCTTTGTGATAACGACTCTTATAGCTTTTTTAAGCCGCTCGGAGATCTGCTTATTACAGGGCCTACTAATACAAATGTAATGGATTTAAGGGTCCTGCTTGTATCGTGATAGTGGGGAAGCTCGATTATGAGCTTATGGCCTGGATTTTTCAGCGAATGCCCGAACTCAGAGTTTAAGACCGGCAAGAAAACCTATCTGCTCCCGAAGCTCATCCTCAGTGACACTGAAAAGATCGAAAGTCTTATTGAGTGTGACCATCCTGATATTTTCGGCAATGAGCCTTTCTGAGCCCGAAACCCAGTAGACGCAGACAATCATCTCAAGACCGTTTGGGTGTTTGAACATAATAGAGGCGTATCTATCAATACCCATTATTAACGGACCGTCCGGGACAAGCTTCACCTCGTAGCCCGGAGCATCCCCGTAGTCCTCTATGAATTTCCTGAAAACAGGTCCCACGATATTCTGGAATATATAGTCTACTTTTTCCGCTAAATTTAAATCAGAATGAGCGCTCATTTTTCTTCCCAATAAACGTATGTCTTACAGAATAGATTAATCGAAATATAAGTACCCCCGTGTCAGGACAAATCAAGCGAATGTCTTTTTAAATCTTCAAGGGAAATTAGTTCAAGCACTGACTCGTGGGTCGATGTAAGAACTACCGGGGGCGCAGCTCCGTTATCCATTGCCTCTTTCCACCTGAGCGCACACACACACCATCTGTCTCCGGGTTTTAGCCCCGGGAAATCGAAATCCGGGTTAGGCGTGCTCAGATCGTTGCCCGTAGCTTTGGAATACTCCAGGAACTCCTCCGTGACCTCGGTGCAGACCACGTGCATCCCCAAATCCTGAACGTCCGTGCGGCAGCACCCGTCGCGGAAAAAACCAGTCATGGGATTTGTAGAGCAGGTCTCAAGCTCTTCTCCGAATACGTTTTTATCTCCAGGCATAGAACACCCCTCCATTATCTGATATCTGTAAGCTACCAAGAGACCAGAGATTTAATATATTATCCAGACACTTTAAACACAATCCACTGCATAATTCTGTAAGAACCAGAAATCACCAGGGCCCGGGTCAGAAGGTTATATGAATAATTAAAGGTAGAACGGGAAAGATATCGGGCAGGTCAATACTAAAAAGAAACCCTATCCAAAGACTTATTTAAATCATCTGCAAACACACTACAAATATCGTCCCACTGATTTGAAGTATTTAAATCGTTGAAGCTCGAAGAGAAAAAGGAAAGGTATGACATCAGGATTTGCACCATTCCAGAGCTTATTTCTTTGAACACAAGGTGTCTTTCAGCCGGCTCACCCGTCCATCCTTTATAGAGATTACTTGCCGTGGCGTCAGAGATGCGGTTTTGGCGGACGTGCATAAGCCTTAGATGTGAGTAGCTGTCTGAAGCGATATTTGCCAGATTTGACAGAAACTCGCTTTCAGGCTCCATGTTCATCACGTTCTCAGTGAATTCGGCACAGTCGTTTAACATTATGAGCACAATGGATATAGCTGCATAGGGCTGCTTCTCCACTTTTTTGTTCAGTGAGAGCAGGTGCTGATCAAGTTCTGAGAATAATAGTACAAGCTTATTTTCAAGTAATTCCTCGTTAGCAATAGAGCCGACTTTGCCTGACTCAATGTCAGCATTAAGAGGTGTCTCCACGTTTTCCTGGTTTAGAACTACAATATTTCTCTTCATCGTTTTATCTCTAAGCACATCTACCTTTGTCCCGAGACAAGCCCTCGTGCATTTGAGCTCGCGTATCTTTGGACCGCATCCACAAGCTCATTTGCAGCAAAAGGTTTTGAGATATGTCCGTTTGCACCCGCCATCTTTGAGCGTACTTTATCGACTATTCCGTCTTTTCCCGACAGCATTACGATAGGCACATGTTTCATGAGTCCGTGGCTTTTAATAATCTTACAAACCTTGTAACCGTCCATGTGAGGTAAATTAATTTCAATGAATATCAAATCGAGATTCACTTCATTCAAGCACGAAAGCGCCTCCATACCGCCTGATACGGCGCTCACGGTGTAGCCGCTGCGGTTTAGCGCAAGGGTTATTAATTTTTGAACAGTGCGGCTGTTATCAATAACCAAAACACTTTGATTAATCTCATGCGGACTAATCTCATCTGAGGGACCTTTCATACCTTCGGGGTCTGTGGTGGTGGCTGGTGTTTGTGTTTCTATATACGGTTCTTCATGTACCATAGAAGATTCATTGATTGAGCTTAATTCTGGGGTAGAAGATGTAAGTTCGGCTGATTCATCTTTAGTCTCATTAATATCCCCCACAATATTCCCATTATCTTGAATCTCTTTATCGGGCTCTGTGGGAGAATCTTGATAAATAGGGTCTGAAGTAAATATATTTTCACCAATGACGTCGCTACAGTCACGAGAGACGGAGTCTTCGTCCCGAGTCCCCGGTTCTTCAACAATGCCGGGCTCGTTTTTTACTTTATATAATTCTTCAGGTTCATCCATTTGCTCTTCACTCACATCGTTAACTTCGGGAATATCATTTTGAGTATTAACCTGCTCCGCATGGGAAGTTTCTTCAGCTAATTTATAATTTATATCTTCTTTTAAATCAGAGGCACTAATCTCTTTTTCAGACGTACCGCCGCCGTACTTATACTCTTCAAGCTCTCTTACTATCTCATCTATATCTATGTC
>QIHJ01000030.1 GCA_003229065.1 Candidatus Dadabacteria bacterium | reverse complement strand
GGATATGAAAATAAAACGGTCTATGAAATGATTGCCGGGACAGACGCTTACTTTAAAACTAACCGTGCACAAGAGATTCGTAAGGCAATTGCAGATAAAGACTCACAGGCCCTTTACGTATCGTCCACGCGCGCCCTTACTCAGTACATAAGCTTCCATCTGGCGGAGGCGAGCTCTAAGCTCGATCAGCCGGGTGAGGCGCTCAATGACGTGCAGCAGGCTAAACGCTTATACCGTGCGCTTGAGAACTTTATCGAGCAGGTGGACATGCCTGCATATGATCAGATGGGCAGATCATGGCTTACCCTGTCTACGAGTGTAGGGAGCGCCGGAGTGTTAGGAGTCGGCGTTGTTGAGCCCGATCAGGCCGGTTTTCAGAAGGCGGCAGAATTTATAGTGACCTATCTCGCAAATAACTATGAAGACACTGAGCTAAAAAGTAACGGTACGCTTCTACCACTGCCTGCTAGAGCTGCCCCGAATGCTGATATAGACATAGCTCCCTGGCTTCCGCCTGGAACTAACTTAAACGACCAGAGACCGCTTCCGAGGCTAGTGCTTAATTTCGAGGCGCGGGGGCTGGACGAAAGAGACCTTTTTTTAGTAGCCTACGGCGATATGCTCTTTGACTCGCCAGCAATTTTCGGCGAGCCGGCTAAGAGCTTTGCCATTGCGTGCAGCACATGCCATAACAGAAGCGATATAAACAGGAACTTTAATATACCGGGTATCAGCGAAAGGGCCGGTTCCGCCGACGTTGACGGTCATTTCTTCAACCCCAGGTTCAATGACCACAGAAACGATTCAATCGATATCCCCAGCCTTCGGGGGCTTCGTTTTACTGCGCCCTATGGCAGGGACGGTCGCTTTGCGAGTCTGAGGGACTTCACCAGAAACGTAATAGTAAACGAGTTTTCGGGTAAGGAGCCCACGCCCCTGATGTTAGACGCAATAGTCACCTATATGCTCGAGTTCGACTGGCTCCCATCGCTCTATCTCGAGCCCGACGGCAGGCTTAACGACCGGGCATCCGTATCAGCTAAACGAGGGGAGAAAATCTTTAACACCGAATATGAGGCTATGGGAGGGCGCGCATGCAGTACATGCCATATTCCGAGTGCAAACTTCTTGGACGGTCTCCGTCATGATATCAGCTCGGGCGACTCCACGGGGCCCGGGGCGAGGGACAGCTTCTTTGACACCCCGACCCTAATAAACGTAAAGCACACGTCGCCATATTTTCACGACGGCTCTATCGAGACGCTCGGGGAAGTTGTGGAGTGGTTCGATACGCGCTACGGGCTTAAACTCAATGAAAATCAGAAGGCCGATTTGCTGGCCTACCTTGAAGCCGTAGGTAAGGGCGAAGACCCCTATGAAGTATTTGACGATGAGAACACGGTGTTCTTACTCGACTGGGGCGAGCTCTCAACTTTCATCAGCACTCTCGACACCCTAATTCCGGCACAGGATAAATTTCACACAGAGCTTCTTATAAAGACGGTCTCACCCGACCTCAGGGTAGACGCGATCGGGCTCAGAGACCTCGGGCAGGCGCCGATGGTTTATGAGCTGGCCGATAAGCTTGACGAAATACTCGAAGCCGTGGGGGCCGAGGACTGGGAGAAATCAGAGAGCGTTTGGGCCGAGTATAAATTGATAGAGGAGAAGTACAGTCCGCAGTTTAAGTAAGCGGCGGGAGCGTATTATGAAAAATCACACAGGAATATTAGCTTTAATTATCATAGCGGTTGTAATGACCACATTGGGGTTTAATCTACAAAGCTTTGGTCTTACAGAGAAGGACAAGGGGGAAAAGCCGCTTGTCCTCGCATTCATACCCCAGGAAAACCCTGAGAAGCTGATAGGCGACATAGAGGTTATAACGGAGTACCTGCAGAGCGAGCTGGGAATACCTGTTAAGGGCTTTGTATCCCTTGACCATGCGGCTGCCGTAGAGGCTCTCCGCAACGGTGAGGCCGATATATCATTTATGGGCGGCCTTCCCTATGTGCTGGCGCACGAGAAGATCGGGGCCCAGGTAATACTTTCTGAGGTCTACAGGGGCAGCCCCACTTACACAGGGCGGGTGTTCGTGCTTAAAGAGAGCGGGATTGAGAATCTCGGCGATCTCAAAGGCAAGAGTATTGCTTTTGCGGACCCGATATCTGAATCGGGCTACATATACCCGCTTGAGACTTTCGTTGAAGCAGGTCTCCTGAAACGCGGTCAGGACCCAAAGGAGTATTTCGGTAACGTCTACTTTGCGGGCGGCTACCAGCAGGCCATACAAGCTATGGCAAACGGCCTTGTGGACGCTGCGGGCGTGAGTCAGTTTGCAGAGTTTCTACTTACTCCTGAGCAGCTTGAAACAGTAAAATGGATTAGCGAGTCAGAGCCCATACCCTCACACCTTGTGTGCGTACGCAAAGGGCTCTCACAAGAAAGGGTCCAGGCGTTCAAACAGGCTATGTTAAAGCTAAACGAGCCCGAGCACCGCTATCTGTTGAAGCATGTTTACAACCCGGACGGTTATATAGAGGCGTCCCACTCGGACTATGAATCGGTGGAGGTAAAGGCGCGGGAGTACGGGTACATACAATAATAATAAGGTGAAGCAAATGGAACTTGGACCGAATATAGAAAATACAGTCAGAAATATTGTTTCGGCTAGGGCCGAGAACGCAATTACATTCCGGGATGTGGTGTTCAGCTATGTCAAAGAAGGCCCGGCCGTACTCACTATCGACCGCCTGAGCATAAAAAAAGGCGAGAAGGTTGCGATCATTGGCCCGAGCGGTGCCGGTAAGACCACCCTGATGCGCCTTATAAACGGCTCCCTTGATCTAAAGACCGGAGAGCTCGGAATACTGGGCGAGAAATTTGTCTCCGGTACTCAGCGCAGCCGCGAGTTCAGGAGAAAGACCGGGTTTATATTCCAGAATTTTCACCTGATCGAGCGCGCTTCGGTATTTGAGAACGTTCTTTGGGGCAGGCTTGCCTATACTAACCCGCTCCTAAGCCTGGTTGGCTGGTTCGGAAACCGAGATAAAGAGATTGCGCTTCGGGCGATTGAGGAAGTGAGTCTAATGCCTCAGGTGAGTCAAAGGGCGGATACGCTGAGCGGCGGGCAGCTTCAGCGCGTCGCCATCGCGCGCGTGCTGGCGCAGGAGCCGGAAATTATCCTGGCGGATGAGCCTGTCAGTAACCTCGACCCCGCGCTTACGGATGATATTATGGATTTACTCACTGAAGTAAGCGAGAACCATAAAGTTACGCTCGTAATGAACCTGCACCAGACCGAGATTGCAAAATGCTATGCTGAGAGGATAATCGGTCTCAGGGGGGGAGAGATCGTACATGACAGTAAGGAAGAAAATCTCTCAAACCGTGCGCCTAAATCCATATTTTATCCCGAAGTCAGGCCTTTGAAGTTCCCTAAGGACTTAAATTAACAGGCTTGAGACTAAGAAAATGCAAATCTAAGAAAATTATGGTGTCCTCATAAGTACTCACTTTCCACGCGACTCGTTTAGGAAAACCCTATTTCGTACCCTTGGGATTCTTCTTGCAGTGGTTTTGGTAGCCTGGTCTTTTACGGGCCTGGATATCGATCTTGGGAAGCTCGTAAACAGTCTCCCCCGAATTGCCGAGTTTATAGGGCGTATGTTTCCACCCGATACAACAGTTGCCAAGACGGTTCTTTCCTCGACCCTGGAGACGCTTCAGATTGCTTTTGCAGGCACGGTAATTAGCGCTCTTGTATCGTTCCCTCTGGGGATGCTTGGGGCAGAGAACCTGACGCCCAAATGGGTGCATGGGCCAATGAAGTGGTTTCTCGGTGTGCTGCGGGCGATCCCGGTCATACTGCTGGCGCTCATGTTCGTAAGCACAGTCGGGCTAGGCCCGTTTCCCGGAGTGCTTGCGCTCGCGGTACATTCGACAGGGATGCTCGGGAAGTTTTACGCAGAGGCTTTTGAGAACGCAAGACCCGGACCCCTTGAAGCGCTTGAGAGCGCGGGTGCAAACTGGTTTCAGAAAGTACGCTTCGGGGTGCTCACGCAGGTGGCACCCGATCTTGCACGCGATACCCTATTCAGGTTCGAGCTTAATTTAAGGGAGTCCCTGATCCTGGGGCTCGTTGGAGCCGGGGGAATCGGGTTTTACATTCAGCTATATATCAGGTC
>QIHJ01000213.1 GCA_003229065.1 Candidatus Dadabacteria bacterium | reverse complement strand
ACAGCTTGTCCCATGAAGTGGAAATTTACTCCGGGCCAGTCGAAAACAAGCCAAGTCATAGTGTTTTCGTTTCTTTAAATTTTTCTGCTTGCTACACGCAATCCATTTGCCACAGCCAGGAGTTCAGAGACTTCGTGGAATAAGACTGCTATTGCAACTGTCATTATTCCTACAAGTGCAGATGGAATAAGTACTACTAGTATCAGTAATGAGAAAACAATGTTTTGAAGACCTATCCTTTTTGCTCTCTTGCCGAGTCGAATTGCATAGGAAACTTTTGTTATATCGTCCCCCATGAGTGCCACGTCAGCCGCTTCGATGGCAGCATCGGTTCCCGCAGCTCCCATCGCTATGCCGACCGTTGCGCGTGCTAAAGCAGGTGCGTCATTTACGCCGTCTCCAACCATCGCAACAGCACCATACTCTAGTTCTAGGCTTTCTATAGATTTAATTTTGTCTTCAGGCTTGAGGTTAGCCTTAAATTCATCAATACCTACTTCTGTAGAGATGGCACTGGCAGTGTTCTCGTTATCTCCAGTGAGCATTATTACTTTGATACCCATAGCGTGCAGATCGCCGATAATCTCCTTCGCCTCAGTCCTTATCTCGTCTCTTAGTGCGATTATACCCTCAATTTTCTCTGATGTGCCGATCAGAATGACTGTTTTCCCCTCTTGAGTTAACTTGTCAATATCACTTCTTGTTTTTTCAAAGTTAAAACCCAATTCCTTAAAAAGCTCCGGTTTGCCTATGTAGGTTACTTCCCCATCTAGAGTAGCTTTTATCCCCGAGCCTGTAAGTGACTCAAAGTTCGTAACGTCACAGCTTTTCAAACCGAGATTCTTAGCCTCCTTAACTATAGCCTGCGCCAAAGGATGCTCTGAGAGTCTTTCAACGCTGTAAGCTATTTCTAACACACCGTTCTCATCTCCATTAAGTGCGATTACATCTGTAACAACGGGCTCTCCCTTTGTCAGGGTTCCAGTTTTATCAAATGCCACCGCCTTGATCCTACCGAGGTCTTCCAGACACATTCCCCCCTTGATAAGCACTCCGTTTCTGCCAGCTATCCCTATGCCGGCGGCAATTGCAATTGGAGTCGACATAACCAGGGCGCAAGGAGCCGCTGCCACTAATAAGACGACGGCTCGGATCGCCCATTTAGAAATGTCCCATCCGAGCAGAATAGGAATCACAAACAGTAAGAACGAAACAAAGAGAACCACAGGGGTGTATCTATTCCCGAATTTTTCAATAAACAACTGTGCCTTGCCTTTTTTTTCCTGTGCTTCCTCGACGAGATGGATCATCTTTGAAAGAGTATTATCTTTAAAAGCCGCCGTAGTCTTAATCTCAAGAGCGCCCTCCTGGTTTATCGTACCCGCAAACACCTTCATACCTTCTTTCTTTTCGACCGGTATGGACTCTCCGGTCACGGGCGCCTCATCTATACTCGATCGTCCTTTTTCAATAACGCCGTCCGTCGGAACGGACTCCCCCGGGCGGACAATAAAGATATCCCCTACAACTAAGTCCTCTGCCATTATGACGGACTCTTTCCCATTTCTAAGAACCGTTGCCTCCTTCGGAACGAGGTCGAGCAGCTTTCTTATGGAGCCTCTTGTTTTCGCGTATGTGTATTCCTCGATCCCTTCTGCCGCGCCGTAGAGAAACACCAAAAATGCGGCCTCATCCCACATTCCCAGTACTGCCGAGCCTGCTGCTGCGGCAATCATTAGTATGTCTATTCCTACTTTCTTCTCTTCAAGTAACCCCTCGATACCCTCTCGACCCCAGTGATAGCCGCCCAAAACAATAGCAACGATATATATAGCAACCTCTATTGGATGGGGAATAAGTCTGTTGGGATGCGCCAGGAGAAAAGCAATTCCGGTTATCACCCCTGCGATCAAGGCATTGCGTAGAGGAGGATGCTCATACCATTTCCCTTCAAAGATGTCGTTGTCCGCTTTGTTGCTCATTTCTACCTCTCCTTAAAGCGAGTCTCTTCTCCAACAATCCTCCGGGCCTCATGTCTCATTAAAACCATATTATTTTTACTTCTCCATGTTTACCTAAAATACTTGTTTTTGGGAAATCCTAAATATCTGGGGGTAGTTGCACAGTAGCTTTCGTACCGATCACCAAAAATCATTTCCAGGTACTTCTCCTCGACATTAACTATATAAAAATCGATAACGAGCCAGAAAAGGAATGCAAGCACCAACGCCACACCAGACCTTCCGGTTAAAGCGATCCCTATCAATACTAAGCCCCACCCTACGTTCTGCGGGTTCCTGCTCCACCTGTAAATTCCGGACTCTACCAGCTTATCCGCCGCCAGGCCAGACATTCTTTTGAAAGACCTAAATTCAATCACGCCGGCTATTCCTATCAGTAATCCGGTTACTATCAGGATAACACCTATTACTACGAGCCAAATACCGTCTTCGAGGAGCAACCAATAAGAGCGAAATGCTGTGTATGCGACGATCAACGAATATAATGTGTAGCTGACCCAGACATATACAGCCGTCCACGGCAGCAATTTTTCATCTAATTTGAAATCTCGTGTAACCTTCCATAAAGTAAAAATTGTTAAAATTACCAGAACCGCCAGACTCAAAAAGAATATCCACATTTTTTTGTCTCCTTCTCATCAAAGACCAATAATATTCTGTCACCACACTTATTGCATTTTCACTCTAGAAGTAATAATTTTGTAATTTTCTATACCGATAACTGCTCTTAATTCAACAAGTCCGTCTATAAGCATATCGGACATCTCAAGAGCAGTTTCCTTCAGTGTTTTTGTCGCTCTTTTAGCCTCGCCAGGATTAAAGTTAGGGTCTTGTATGATATTAACAACCTTCATACGAGAGATATTATATTCCGCTTCTTCTTTAGCCAACGGAAAAACATATTTCTCATGAATCATACTGAGTCTTTCCCTTTGCTTCTCCGTGAGGTCAAGGGTGCTGGCTTTAACAATAAGTCGATTGAGTATCTTGCTCATTGAGGGCGTCGGGCCGCTCTCGACATTATTTTGGGTACCCAGAGTATTTTGAGCAAACGATACGCTGAGAAACAATAATAAAACCAAAGGCGTGCAAACAAACTTGTTCAATTTAATTACCCCCCCCATTTATCGGTTAAGGTCTGAGCGTCTTCATCACATTGAATGTACTAAATCGCGCCCTCTCCTGTTTCTCCGGTACGAATCTTCATTACTTCATCAACCGTGTACACAAAAATCTTTCCATCGCCCGGCCGGCCTGTATGGGCATGTGTATATATCGTGTTTACGACTTCATCCGTCAAATGATCCGGTACAACGATCTCCAATTTAATTTTTTTAACGTAACCTATCGAATCTTCAACAATCCTATCCTTCGCGTTTTCTGCCCGTGCCTTACCAAAACCTTTTATCTCTGAGACGGTTACTCCAGGCAGATCTCCTCTTTCTTTCAACGCGTCAATAACTTTGGAGAGCATAAACGGCTGTATAATGGCCTTTATCTCTTTCAATGTTGAACCTCCCTGAATTAAATTTCCACTTCGTCTTTTTCTTTTCCGAGCCAGCTGTACATTGCCGGAAGCACCAGCAGAGTTAACAGAGTCGATGTAACAAGACCTCCGATCACGACTGTAGCAAGAGGTCTTTGGACCTCGGCACCGGCACTTGAAGATAGTGCCATCGGTATAAAGCCGAAGCTCGCGACCAATGCAGTCATAAGCACCGGACGGAGACGTATTTTCGCTCCTTCCCGGGCGGCTTCCGTCGGACTCTTACCTTCCTTTCTCTTCTGAATTATGTAAGACATGAGAACGACTCCATTTAATACAGCAATGCCAAAAAGAGCGATAAACCCTATACCGGCAGAGATGCTGAACGGCATGCCTCTCAGGAAGAGAGCTATGATTCCCCCTGTGGCCGCCATAGGTATGTTAAGAAAGATCATGATCGCCGGTCGTACAGATCCGAACGTCGTATAAAGGAGCACAAATATGAGAAATAGCGCCATTGGAACTACGAGCGCGAGTGTCGAGCTTGCCCGCTGGAGGTTCTCAAATTGTCCTCCCCACTCAACCCAGTAGCCGGTGGGGAATTTAATCTCGCTATCCACTGCTTCTTGCGCGTCCCCGACGAAGCCCGCAAGGTCCCGTCCCCTTACATTCACCTCAACAGAGAG
>QIHJ01000248.1 GCA_003229065.1 Candidatus Dadabacteria bacterium | reverse complement strand
TTCACATTCACTATGCCACTGGTGATATGCTCGCCCAATATATCCTCGATTGCGCTTGCCATGGATGCAGCGGCCTTACCCATGCCGATTACGTAGATATTCTTGTAGTCCACAAGGTTGTATTTACGACCATCTAGGGTCAGAACATCTTTATCTCTCTTTAGTGTGTTCTTTACCGCGTTTACGGGGTCTACTGCTTTTAGGCCTGCCTCAAATATTGCAATTGCATCGCCTCTCAATTTATCCGTACTCATGACTGCAAATTATAACGAGGGTATTTGTACGTAACAAGGAGGGATATATACATGTGCATCTTAGAAAATACATTATTTGTGCACTTTTAATTAGTACGAAGCTAAGGAATACGTATTCAGGTAGTATTAAACCGAGTACGTATTCGTAAGAATAATGCCCCGCCACAGTATATGAGTAGATTAGCTCTAATAGCGATATTAGTGATAATTATCGCATCGGGATTGCTATTGAATCCCGCCCGCGGTGAGGACGGGAAAATACTCACGTGCCCACAGGAGTGTGAAGAGCAGAGGGACAACTGTGAGCTCTCTTGCTCGCAGCTCGTCGGGGGAGGGGCCAAGGGCGAAAAAAGAAGAGAGTGTGTAAGAGAGTGCGGTGATGAGCTTGAAGGCTGTAATGTTAGGTGTCTTAATCCCACACCCAGGCCTACGCTGAAGCCAGAGGCGTATCACGACAGGGCTTGTTCAAAGGCGTGTGAGCTGAAGCTCGTCGACTGTAGTGAAGTTTGCACTAAATTTACAGGCGGCGGGGCTAAGAGCAAGAAAAAAACCGCATGCAGGAAAGAGTGCGCCGAGAGCTCGGAGTACTGCAACAAACGCTGCGCCGACCCGTCTCTGCCCAAGAGACAGGACTATCCGCCAAAGCCTGAATTGAGCTGTAGTGAGGATTGCGGTTACAAGCTAGAGCACTGTGAATCGGGATGCAGTGTATATATCGGAGGGGGCGCTAAATCAGCAAAGAGGGCCAGGTGCGTCACACAATGTAAGGCTAGTCACGATAGCTGCTCCGGTCTGTGTATGTAGTGATAAGCTGGTGATAGCTGAGGCAAAGCCAGATTAATATAGAAGCCGGGCATAGCTCTGGCTATTATAGATCGCCTTCTTGTAATAGTACTTTTAGGCGTAAAAGCGGGGTTAATCCTGAGTTATCTTACACCTAGAAGTATTTAAGTTATTACTTGGAAGTATTTAAGTTATTTCTTGCTCCAGCTAATTTTGGTCGGCATTTCCTTAACGTCTGCGTGCTCCGGCATCTCTTTTCCCGCGTGTTTTAGTTTCTCAATCGCCCCGGCATACAGATTAGCGCCCGGGACTGAAGTTATCCCATGGGCGAACACGCTAAACAATACCGTTATCATCACTACCGTGAATATTTCGCTACCGTGAGGAATATTCGACTCTTCTAAAAGAAGAAGTGCGAACAGGATTGATGCGATCCCCCTCGGGCCGAACCAGCCCAGAAATAAAATAGTCGAAAATCTGAGGCGTAAACCGATCATGCTTAGAGCTACGGGTATCATTCTAATAACTGTGAGACTCAATACCGCGTATAGTACTATCCGCCAATTCAAGCCGCTTAGCTCCGGCAGTATCATAAACGCTCCGAATATCATAAATGTTATAAGGGTTAATAGCTGCCCTTCAGTCTCTCCGAATTCATAGAGACACCTGCATATCGATCTCGCAGTGTTGCCCAGTGTAAGTCCCGCGGTGAATGCCGATATGAATCCGTTTCCCCCTATGAGTTCCGCAGCGGAGAAGGCGAGAAGCGATAGTCCGAGCGCCGAGATATCCTGAAACTCCCTCGACATCCAATTTTTTCTCGATGACAATTCGACCAGTTTTCCTCCAACGTAGCCTACGAATATGCCCACGATAGGACCCAGAATTACCTGGTAAGCGCTGAATTTAATCCAAAATGATGCTGACTGCCGTTGCTCCTCTGCGCCTGTGATCGATATTAATATCAGGATCATCGGGAGCACAATGCCGTCATTAAGCCCGCTTTCTATATTGAGTGACTGGCGGATTCTGACCGGAACGCGTGGGTTGCTCACTACCGCCTGACCTAGAGCGGCATCTGTTGGGGCTAGTATTGCGGCCAGTAATGCCGCCTCCCAGAATCCTAGGTAATTAAATAAGAAAGCCGCTGTGAGCGCTCCCAGGATTATTGTCAGGGGCAGTCCGTATAAAAGCAGGCGCACGGGTATCGTATGTTCCCTGACGAGCTGTTTCAGATCGATGCGCGATGCGTCAGTGAAAAGTATTATAATAAGCGTAAGCTCAGCGATTGTATGAATTATGGAGGACTCAAGCTCGGTATCGAATATGCCTAGAGCCTCTTTACCGATGATGATTCCGAAGATCACGAAAACCATCGTCGGTGTGATTATGGTACTCTGTACCCTCTTTGAAATGAAGCCGTAGCAAAGTATAAAGAGGGCTATTATAGCAAGGAGTTCAGTGTTCATATTTGTTAGATTTTTTCCAGAACCTGCTCAAAAGTTGTTCTCAGATGGTTCAGCAGTTCTTGTTTCGGTGAGTCCGCTTTTATAAGATCTCCGTATTTCAATATTACCCCCTGCCAGTCCTCGGTATGCCAGTATGCCTTCCCGCCGAGGGCGATACCGCTTATGTCGACGAGCTTTGGGTAAGTGAGTATATAGAAGTAAGGCTCTTCGATTGTAGTATCCCCAGTAAGAAATCCGCAGGTTATCAGCGAGCCTGACTCCGTATAGCATGTAAACGCTATGTCCAAGTGGTGCGGCCAGAGCTGAACGGGGCTTGTCTCTTGAGTCAGCGTCCCTTTAAACTCTTTTAAAACCATGTCGAATATAGAATAGAATCTGAATATGTCAGAGGCCTGCTGAGCATTGTAGACTCTTTCCGTAGCATCTTTGAATTTTGCTCTGTCGATCTTAGGGTCGATGCCGAGCTTGCCGAGCTCTGAAAGTACATCTTCTGTAAACTTCGTCAGTGTCTGGCCTTCAATCGGCATAGTCCACGTATATCCCTGACTCGTTCCGATCGCTACAAAGTGGGCGACAAGGTCAAGGAGTATTTCAAAGTTATGGCCGTCTCCGGTGGGTATCGGCGTCGTACGGAATCCAGCTGGCCCAGCCCTTAGACTTATGTGCCTGTGGTCTTTTTGCGGAGGTGTCATCGAGCCCCTTACGGCGCCAAGGAGTTTCGCGTATCCGTGGATCGTATCTCGGGTTTTTAGAATTTCATTGTATTGAAGCTCAGGATACTCGGTTTTGTCCGTCATAACTCCCCCTTATTTTTTTCATTTCTGTGCGAGCCCCCATGTCTGATTTATAATACATCCTTGGGAAAATATCAAAGTTTTTTGTTGATTTCACACACTTTGATATCAGATGTAGATTGTTTAAGGAAGTTACGCTTGGTATATTAAAACCGTATAAAATGGGATGGGTGAGAGGCTGAAAAACCAACCTGGAATGAGATAGCAAGCTGCATTAACTCGGATAATTCAGGTCGTTCAGAATATCGTCCAGTAATGTGCCCCTGTTATCGAGATTCATTTTATATAAGAGGACATCGTCTCTCTTTTTAATTCTGCCCTTTATACCACCTTCTGTGTGGGCAATAGTGGCAATGAGCGAAGCCGGGGAGTCCAATAATTCTGAAATTATTCTTATAAATTTACCGGAAAGACATTCCATCTTTCCAATTTCATCAATAATTACAGGCCTTTCCAGGTCTCCGAAAAAACCTATAGAATCAAGGAATGTATCAAACCCTTTTACATCGACTTTGTATTTCCCCAATTTGTAGCCGCTCTGAAGAAGCACGTGCGCCAGTATCATCTTTTCCCCGTGCAGGCTCACAGCCTGAAATCCCTTCCTTTCGCCCTCATACCTTATTTCTTCGGTATAGAGGCCTATAGGCCGGGACAGCGGTATTTTTTGGATTAGGTTTTTAATAAGAGTGGTCTTGCCGATTCCCGGAAGCCCTGAAATAAGTATGTTCTTCTTTAGTCTATCCATTCAAAATTACCTTTATTCAAGCCTGGGGTGAATTAGAATTGAGGATGACTGATGCGCGGGTGGATGAGGCCGGGCTCGTATTATTTTAGTTTGTTATTCAGTTTCCGGCTTTGACTGAAAGCTCTCTTAAAAGCTCGATTACAGTATC
>QIHJ01000190.1 GCA_003229065.1 Candidatus Dadabacteria bacterium | reverse complement strand
GAAAGTCCGACAATAAAAATGTGCTCGACTTTGATTGCTGCAGTATAGAGTTTAACAATAAGGAATTTATCAAAGGTAAAAGCGGCTAGTTTTATATATCATTCCGATATTTATACCAACATCGGAATGATCGGTTTGAATTCTATTATTTAAGGTAGCATGAATTGGCATGACGTGGAAATGAGCAGTTTGGCACTCACTGGCTTGGAATAACAACCATATGAGGTAATCACGAACAGGAGGCAGCAATTAAATGCAGAAGAATGAAAGTACAAGGGAATTTGTAAAGGAATATTACACAAAGGCCGCTAAAGAGCCGAGAAGCAACCTTTGCTGCCCGACAAGCTACCCCGAAGAGGATACAAGCCATATACCAAGTGAGGTAATAGAGCGCTTTTACGGATGCGGAAGCCCGATGAGCATAGCCGGGATAAGACAGGGAGAGACTGTTTTAGACCTGGGATCAGGCGCCGGAATAGACTGCTTCATAGCGGCTAAAAAAACAGGACCCGATGGAAAAATATTCGGTATAGACATGACCGATGAGATGCTTAAAGTTGCCAACACTTCAAAGACGGAAGTCGCCCGGAACCTGGGATATAGTAACGTAGAGTTCAGAAAAGGTTATTTAGAAGAAATTCCTGTCGATAATAAGTCCGTTGACCTCATTACCTCAAACTGTGTGATAAATCTCTCGCCCGACAAAAGAAAAGTATTTACAGAAATGAATAGAGTACTCAAGGACCACGGAAGAATGGTGGTTTCAGACATAGTCTCTGTGCACGATATACCTGAGCGCTTAAGTGGGAACGAGGAGCTGCTGGGGGAATGCATTGCGGGCGCGCTTACCGAAACTCAGTTCCTTTCCTATCTAGAGCAAACAGGGTTTTACGGGATCGAAATCCTGAGTAAAACGTATTGGAAGAGCGTTGAAAACATGGATTTTTATTCTATATCAGTAAGGGGTTACAAGTTTGAAAAAACAGCGGGCTGCGTTTTTATAGGGCAGCACGCAGTCTATAACGGCCCTTACAAATACATAATTGACGAAGAGGGTCATGTATTTCCGAGGAACCAGGCCGTCGAGGTATGCACCGATACGGCACAGAAGCTCCAAGCGGCCCCGTATACCGGCGCTTTCACCATTATAGAGCCCGGGGAGAATACCGGCAGCGAGTACTCTTGCACTCCTAACGACACTAGTAACGGTAACGGGAGCTGCTGCTAAATCGAGAATATACAAGGGAGGAAAATATGGATTATTACGACTCAAAAGACCTAAAACGCTTTTCAGAGGTAGGTAAATTCAGTGAAGAGCTTATGAAAAAGTTCTTCGATTATTATAACGCTGTAACCGGAGAGGACGGCGCTCTGACTAAAAGAGAAAAATCACTGATTGCCCTTGCGGTTGCACACGCTAAGAAATGCCCATATTGCATTGACGCATATACCACTCAGTGCCTTGAGACCGGAGCCGATCCTGAGCAGATGACAGAGGCGGTGCATGTAGCGGCCTCAATGGAAGCCGGCATTACTCTCATGCACGGCATTCAGATGCATAATACGCTTCAAAAAAACGGGGCGCTGTAAATCTGCGTATATGGGTTAATTTGAGCGGTTAAAGCCAATACTGTTTAACTAAAGGAGCACTAATCATGGCTCAGCTTACTGTGCTAAAAGAAAATTACGAATGCTACAATCGTGAAAATGACGATAGGTATGATTTTCACGATGCGCTCAGGAATAATCGCATTGACCTTACACCCACAGATATCGAGACTCTACAGATCAATATCACAAAACTCTGCAACCAGACTTGTGTGCACTGCCATGTTGATTCATCGCCTAAGAGAACAGAGCAGATGGCCCTCCCTACCGTGGAGCGCTGCCTCGAGGTACTCTCCTCGCATGATAATATAAAAAATCTGGATATAACCGGCGGAGCCCCGGAGCTAAACCCGCATTTTGATTACCTGGTAAAAAGCGCGCGTAAGCTCGATAAACACGTAATGGTAAGACATAACCTTACGGTTACAATTGACGGACACCCCGTAACAGGGGAAAGCAAGACCTACCTGCCGGAATTCTATGCAAGCCAGGGAGTTGAAGTGATATCTTCCCTCCCTTATTACCTGAAATACTTTACCGATAAGCAAAGGGGTAAGGGTGTTTTCGAAAAGAGCATCGAGTCCATCTTAATGCTCAACGAGGCGGGATACGGGAACGATGATACAGGGTTAGAGCTTAACTTCGTCTATAACCCCGTAGGCGCTTTTCTACCGGCACCGCAGGAGACGCTCGAGGTTGATTTTAAGCGCGAGCTCTCGAAAAAATACGGAATCGTATTTAATAAACTCTTCACTATAACAAATATGCCGATCAACCGTTTTAAGGATCAGCTTAAACGCCTGGGCGCTTATGAGGAGTATATGGAGAAACTCGTAAACGCATTCAATCCTACAGCGGCTGAAGGCGTTATGTGCCGCTCACTTATAAGCGTGAGCCATGACGGCAGTATCTATGACTGCGATTTCAATCAAATGATGGATCTGCAGATTAATATTAAGCACTCGCCATCGACTGTCTTTGATTTTGATTATAAAGAGCTCACTCAAAGGAGAATCCTCTTCGGCTCTCACTGCTTCGGCTGCACTGCAGGGGCAGGAAGCAGCTGCGGCGGCTCTACTGCATATGGGAACAATCCAACATCCTAAATTATTTGATCCATCTCGAATATGCCCGATAAAGTAGAAAATAATAAGCTGCTTGTCTTCGCTAAGCTTCCAGAGCCCGGAAAGGTAAAAACCCGATTGGCTGAAGATTTGGGAGACGTCAGAGCGGCAGAGATTTATTCTTATATAGCGAGGGACATAATCTCACGTGTCTCAAAATCCTCGACGTATGAAACAGTTATATACTACGACCCGCCGGATAAGAAGAACGATGTTGCCATATGGCTGAAAGATTGTGCGCAGACGGATAGCGAGCACCTAATCCCCCAGGAAGGGAGCTCGCTCGGGGAAAGAATATTAGGCGCGCTTGAATCAATATTCTCTTCAGGCACAATTAGTGCAGTTATTATCGGCACTGACTGTACTGATGTAACCGCAAAAATGATTGAAGAGACCTTCGGAGAGCTCAGTGAATATGACGCTGTGCTCGGCCCTGCGGAAGACGGGGGATATTACCTGCTCGGTCTTAACTGTTTAATACCAGAGCTCTTTCAAGATATAGATTGGAGTACCGAGATTGTGCTCGAACAAACCCTCTCATGTCTCAATAAACTCGGATTAAATTACAAGTTACGTGAAACTTTAAGGGACATAGACAATCTAAATGACTTAAATAGCGTCTCAAATGATTTAGAGCTCACTAAGAAAAATTAATATGATGATACTCTATCTACTAGTTGCAGCGGTCTTACTGCTTTCCTTTGCAAACGGCGGAAACGATGTCTCAAAGGGTATAGCAACTCTGGTCGGAAGCGGCGTTACGAGCTATAGAAAGGCTATAGTATGGGGCACGATTTGGACAGTGGCAGGGGGCTTAGTGGCCTCAGTATTCGCGCTTGAGCTCGTGAGAACATTCTCGGCCTCAGGGATTATAAAATCTTCAGAAGATCTTACCAAGGCGTTCCCTGCAGCAATATCCTTAGGAGCCTTCGCCTGGGTGATGTTCACGGCTAAAACCGGGCTCCCTGTATCAACCACCCACTCCATAGCGGGGGCCATTTGCGGAACCGGCGTTGCAGCAGTCGGAATAGACGGGATTACGTGGGTGTTTCTCGGGAAAAAGATATTTCTGCCGCTACTATTCAGCCCTCTTATTGCTCTTGGAATCTCATGGTTACTTGCACCTTTAATAAGCAAACTCGCGGCCCGATTGGAAAGATACTGCTTGTGTATCGAATCAAGAAAAAAAGTTGTATTTAAACCAAGCCTGAGCCGTTCTGGGAATATGGCCGCTATGTCACAGGTTGCTTCAAGCTCTAAGACTGGATTAATTGCAGGAGAAAAGGCTGCGTGCGAGGCATCCGGAGCTACTTTGAGGAAGTTCGAGGTACTAGATATACTACACTGGCTCTCTGCAGGTACAGCGAGCTTTGCAAGAGGCCTGAATGATGCGCCCAAGATCGCAGCCCTTGCGCTCGGAGCAGGCGCCCTGGGTACGGGGCTGCCTGTCTCTTACGCGTTTCTC
>QIHJ01000400.1 GCA_003229065.1 Candidatus Dadabacteria bacterium | reverse complement strand
CAATAGTTTTAAGTTCCAAATTTTGTCTTAATCCGCACTACGTTCCGGGCTTGACAGGATATTATAATCAGCTACAATCATGCACGTTTTGGTTATTTAGGGCCGTAAATACTTAAAGGTAAATAACCACGCCGGTAATTTTAGTAATACCCTGTTATCACATTTAAATTATGGAAATAGCCGACTCTTCGTCAATGCAGTCTGTAGCTAACAAGAGTACTGTCGGGTGATATGGATAAGTTTTGCTTTTAGGGCGAATATTTTCATGAACAAAACTATCTACATACGGGTTACTGTGATCGCGTCCGCGGTGATAGTGCTCCTTTGTTCAAACTTTGCATTTGCACTGACTGATGCGAGGGATGTAAAGGATATAGGAATCGACGAAAAACTCGGTGCGATTATTCCCCCTGATATAGAGCTAGTAAATGAATCCGGTGACACCTTGAAAGTTATAGAATTATTGTCAGAGGATGTTCCTACGGTTTTAAACCTTGTATATTACAGCTGCCCCAGGGTCTGTAATTTCGCATCAGACGGACTTCTTCAGGTAATAGGAGAGGTTGGATATCTTAAGCTCGGAGATGATTATAGGGTGCTTACGGTGAGCTTTGATCCCGAGGAAACCCCGGAGATTGCGGAGTCTAAAGCGCTGCGGTACAGAGAGGCGGTTAAAAACGCTGAACCCGATCCATCAGACTGGCAATTTCTTACAGGCGATTCCGAGAACATAAAGAGGCTGACCGATTCTGTCGGCTTCAGATACATAAAGGACGGGGATGAGTTTGCCCACGGCTCGGCTCTTATATTTCTTACTCCTGAGGGTAAGGTAACGAGGTATCTCCACGGCATACAGCATGAGCCCGCGGACTTCAGGTTATCTCTTCTTGAGGCTTCTCGCGGCGAAATCGGCTCATCTAAAATAATGAATGCAGTACTTCTTTTTTGTTACGGGTTTGATCCAATCGGAAAAAGGTATGCGCTTAAAGCGCTCAACATTGTTAAAGCAAGCGGGGTAGTCACGTTACTGCTGCTGTGCGGAGTATTGGCATATTTCTGGAGAAGAGAAAGATAAGACCCCCGATAGGAATGGAGGTTTAAAGGATATCATATGACTTGGATTCCCGAAGTTGCGTCGAATCTGGCTGGTAAAGTGGACGGGGTGCTGTGGCTTATTACTATAATGTCGGTCGTTTTCTTTGTACTCATAACGGTGTTACTCGTTTATTTCTCTATAAAGTACAGGAGACGCTCAGAGGACGACGAGACTCCTTATATCACCGGAAGTGAGCCTTTAGAAATAATCTGGACCGTAATCCCATCAATACTGCTGATCGTCTTATTCGTATATGGGTACGTTGTGTATATGGACATGAGGACGCCGCCTGAGGATGCGGTTGATATAAATGTGGTCGGAAAGCAGTGGCTTTGGGAATTTGACTATTATAACGGCAGGAAAACGTTAAACGAGCTTTATTTAAAGCACAATGTGCCGGTAAGAATGGTGATGAGGGCGGACGATGTGCTTCACAGCTTTTTCGTGCCGCAGTTCAGGGTTAAGCAGGACTTAGTTCCGGGCCGCTACACGCAGCTCTGGTTTACACCTACCAAGGTAGGAACATTCGATTTATTCTGCGCTGAGTACTGTGGTACCGGACATTCGAAAATGCTTGCAAAAGTAATAGTGCTGAGCCCGGAGGCATATGATATTTGGGAGAACGGAGCCCAGGTCCAAGAGGGCCCCGCAGTTGCCGGTTTAACACCCGTTGAGCTTGGAGAAAAGATATACAAAGAAAAGGGATGTAACGCCTGCCACAGCGTGGACGGCTCTGTGGTTTTAGGGCCGTCGTTTAAAGGCATTTTCGGCAAGACGGGTGAATTTACAGACGGCGAAAGCTACACAGTGGATGAAAACTATATAAGACGGTCGATACTAGAGCCGCAGGCTCAGATCGTAAAGGGTTTTCAGCCTGTGATGCCGTCATATAAAGGTATACTTAGCGACGATGATATTTCGGCGCTCATAGCGTATATGAAAACACTTAACTGAACATTGTAATCTCCAAGGAGGCGTAATAATGGCAAATAATACTATTGCCGAACATGTATATGTATCGTTTCTAGAAGAAAAAAAAGGTATAATGTCCTGGATTTACACGACGGACCATAAAAAAATCGGTATCCTCTACCTGGTCTCGGTATCTTTTTTCTTTCTGATAGCTGGTGTAATAGGGCTTCTGATGCGTTTTGAGCTTCTTACTCCCGAAGCCGATTTCGTAAGCCCGCACGTTTACAACGTGCTCTTTACCCTGCACGGCTCGCTTATGGTATTTTTCTTCATTATCCCCGGGCTTGCGGCGAGCTTCGGGAACTTTCTTATACCCCTTATGATAGGGGCTCGCGATGTGGCTTTTCCCAAGCTCAATATTGGCAGTTATTGGATATATATACTCGGTACAATGATACTCCTCTTAGCATTACTCAAACCTGCAGACACAGGGTGGACGTTCTATACACCCTACAGCGCCAACACCGATACAGACGTCGTGCTCATTACTCTCGGAGTGTTCGTGCTGGGTTTTTCTTCGATCCTGACAGGTCTTAATTTCATTGTGACCATACATAGGATGAGAGCGCCCGGGATGACCTGGCATAGGCTGCCGCTTTTCATTTGGGCCTCTTATGCGACAGCGATACTCCAGCTGCTCGCGACCCCGGTAGTAGGCATAACCCTAATACTCCTGATTGCAGAGAGGACGCTCGGCGTAGGGTTCTTTGATCCTGCCAAAGGCGGCGACCCGGTGCTCTTCCAGAACTTTTTCTGGTTCTACTCGCACCCGGCCGTGTACATCATGATTATCCCTGCTATGGGTGTCATTTCAGAGATAATTCCAGTCTTTGCCAGAAAGCCCATATTCGGATATAAAGCAATAGCTTATTCGAGTCTGGGGATTGCTTTCATAAGCTTTTTAGTGTGGGGGCACCACATGTTTACCTCGGGAATTTCCGAAGTAGCGGCTACAATATTCTCTTTTCTCACATTCATAGTCGCAATACCTACAGCGATAAAGGTGTTCAACTGGACTGCTACTCTATATAAAGGCTCCATACAGCTCCACTCTGCAATGCTTTACGCACTTGGTTTTATATTTCTATTTACGATTGGCGGGCTCACAGGGATTTTCCTTGGCGCGCTGGCTGCGGACATTCACCTGCACGACACATATTTCGTAGTCGCTCACATGCACTATGTTATGATCGGCGGTACGGTTATGGGATTTTTCGGCGCGCTGCATTTCTGGTACCCCAAATGGTTCGGTAAGATGTTTAATGAAACGATCGCCAAGGTTGCATGGTTTTTAGTATTCGTCGGATTCAACGTTACGTTCTTCCCTCAGTTCTTCTTGGGGGTTCAGGGTCTGCCCAGAAGATACGCCACTTACCCAGAAGAGTTCCAATCCCTTATGGCTCTATCAACCTACGGCTCTTGGATATTGGGTGCGGGCGTATTCATTATGACGGTCAATTTAATTGTTGGTCTCTTTAACGGAGAAAAAGCTCCTCAGAACCCCTACGGGTCACTTTCACTCGAGTGGCAGGTACCGTCACCGCCGCCGCATGAGAATTTCGATAAGATACCTCATGTAACGGACTGGACTTACGGCTATGGTAAGAAGAGTTAAGAGCAAAATGGTTAAAACTCAGGTAAATAAAATATGAATCATAAATCAAGAGTAATTGCAATAAGAATTATTAGGAGATCATAAAAAAATGGAACAGGCTACTGTGGATCACTCCCACGGGCAACAGATGGACCCCCGTGATGCTTACGGCATATCCAAGTTCGGTATGTGGCTTTTTTTAGCCACAGAGATAATGCTATTCGGCGGTCTCTTTGCGGCCTATGCGATTTTCAGAGCAAAGTATCCGGAGATGTTTTTAGAAGAGCACAGAGAGCTCAACCGTGAGATGGGAGCCATAAACACATGCATACTCATATTCAGCAGTATGACTATGGCTATCGGTGTTACAGCGATCCAAAGGGGTAAGCAGAAACTTGCTTGGATTATGATTTTAATTACGATCATATGCGGCCTCGCGTTCGCAGTGGTCAAGTATTTTGAGTACGGAGCCAAGTTCTCACACCATATATATCCCGACACCAGCATATTCTTCTCACTCTACTTTATGCTGACCGG
>QIHJ01000349.1 GCA_003229065.1 Candidatus Dadabacteria bacterium | reverse complement strand
AGCGCGATCTGGGGGAATTAATCAGAGGGAAGTAATTTGGGTACCAATTCAATCTTGCATCTGGTAAATCGAAGGTTTACTCTAAGGGTGTATATGAAGCTTCTCGGGAAATTAAGCAGCGGGCTCAAGAGCACTATAGTACTCAGGGTTATTATTACTACAATCCTACTGGGCTCAGGGGCGATTGTCTATTATTTGAGAGGCGCCAGAACCGAGGCTTTTTATCTTGTAGTAATACTTGCGCTGGTATATTTCCTGAGCCTGATTTACTTGCTCGTACAGTCCGTTCTCAAGAGTTATCCCAGGTTTTTTCAAGTAACTCAGCTCACGTTCGATATAGCGCTTGCCTCAACGGCGATCTATATTACAGGCGGCAGGTCCAGTCCTTTCATCTTCCTCTATGTGCTTATTATAATCTATGCCAGTATAGTACTTTCAAGGCTCGCAAGCTATGTGACAGCGCTTGTTTCAGGCGTAATATACATCCTGATCGTTTATTATCAGACGCGTCTTCATTTTCCTCTGGACTCAGAGGCCACGCTCGGTGTTAACTCCGTCTGGGGGGAGGGAGGGCTTGTCTCCACGTATTTCCATTTGACCGGGTTTTTACTGATTGCAATACTGGGGGGTTATTTGTCCGACCGTCTGCGCCTTACGGGGCGTGAGCTCGGTGAGAGCAAAAAAACTCTCAGGGTGCTGAAGAACCTCCATGAAAATATACTTGAGAGCCTTACGAGCGGGCTGCTTACGCTTGATCTTCAGGGTAAGATCATATCAGTTAACAAAACGGGTCGTGATATACTGGGTAAAGGAGACGGGAGCCATCTGCTGGGAAGTGACCTAAGCTCGCTTATATCCGGGCTTCGGATACGGAATTTTAGCTCGAGCCAGAGAGAGCAAATCTCTTATACCAGGCCTGACGGCAGGACGCTTACGCTTGGTTTTTCTTCCTCAGATCTCAGAGACACGGACCAGGAGCTTCAGGGTTATATAATAATTTTCCAAGACTTAACTGAGGTTAAGGAGCTTGAAGAGCGTCTGATGACGTCTGAGAAAATGGCCGTATTGGGACAGCTTTCAGCAGGTCTTGCCCATGAGCTCAGGAACCCGCTCTCTGCTATAAGCGGCGCCGTTGAAATACTAAAGGAAGATATGACGCCGAGTGATGAACATGAACGTCTCATAGGAGTAGCCACTCAGGAAGTTGAGAGGCTCAATTTACTTGTAGAGGATTTTCTGATCCTGACGATGCCGATGCAGAAGAATAAATCCTCAGTCGACCTTGGTAAAATAGTTTCCGATACCGTCGATTCGTTTACAAAAACAGTAAGACGCTCAAACATTGAAATCGTAAACGGAATCGAAGAGGGCATATATGTCAGGGCCCATTCCTACAGATTAAAACAGGCTGTCTGGAATCTTCTTATGAATTCGATTGACGCTATGCCTGCTGGAGGAAGAGTCACCCTGAGCTCAGAGCTTAAGGAAGGTAAAGTAGTACTCAAGTTCTCGGATGATGGAAGGGGGATTGAGGATAAAATTAAATCCAGGCTCTTCGACCCGTTTTTTACGACAAAGGAGGTCGGCACAGGCCTTGGTCTTGCAATTGTACAAAAAGTCATTGAAGGTTATAATGGTGAAGTAGATGTAGTGAGCAGTCCGGGCAAAGGGGCTACATTTATAATCACATTGCCGAGAATCCATTAAGAATAGGCCCAGACACCGCATATTTCTCATGAGGTATACACAATAGATGGAGGATAACAAGAATAAGATCATCGTCATTGACGATGAGCCCGGGATGCGGGAGTTTTTGGAGATTATGCTCCAGAAAGACGGCTATATCGTAGAGACGGCTTCAGACGGTCCCGAGGCTATGGACAAGATAGACAACGCTCTATTTGACCTGGCCATCACCGACATCCAGATGCCGGTAATGAACGGTATCGAGGTGCTTAAGAAAATCAACGAAAAGAGCCCCGATACTACTGTAATAATGATCACTGCCTATGCATCCCATGAGACTGCGATTGAGGCGATGAAGCTCGGCGCTTACGATTACATTACCAAGCCGTTTAAAATTGACGAAATCAAATTAGTCATAAAAAAAGCTCTGGATAAGAAGAAGCTTGAGAGAGAGAACACGAGGCTCAGAAAAGAGCTCGAGACCCAGTACGGCTTTGGAAACATAATCGGCAGAAGCCCTTCAATTGTCAAAGTGTTCGAGCTTATTAAGCGAGTCGCGGAGTTAAATGTGAATGTGCTCATAGCAGGAGAGAGCGGGACGGGTAAAGAGCTTGTCGCGCGAGCTATTCACTACAGCGGTTCAAGGCACGAAAATCCCTTCGTACCCGTAAACTGCGGGGCAATACCCGAGGCTCTTATGGAGAGTGAGCTTTTCGGATACAAAAGAGGCGCGTTTACAGGGGCAGTTGCAGATAAAAAAGGGCTATTTGAAGAGGCGCACTCAGGCACTATATTCCTTGATGAGATTGGAGACCTGCCTCTTCATCTCCAGGTCAAGCTCCTTAGAGTTATAGAGGACAAGAAAATCAGGCCATTAGGCTCGACTGTAATCAGCGAAGTCGATATTAGGATTATCGCCGCCACTAACAAAAACCTGGAAGAAGAGGTTGCCGAAAGTAAATTCAGAGAGGACCTTTTCTACCGTTTAAATGTAATTAAAATCGTACTTCCTCCTTTGAGGGAAAGAAGAATAGACGTCTCTCCCCTTGCGATTCATTTTATTAACAAGTACTCAGAGGAGATGGTTAAGGACATAAGGGGTATATCTCCAAAAGCGCTTGAGACTCTTGAGAACTACCATTATCCGGGCAATGTGAGGGAGCTTGAGAACATTATCGCTAGGTGCGTTGCGCTTGAAAACTCAAACGTCATCCGCCAGGAGACCCTGCCTCAGCTCGTAACAGGAAAGGACCATATTGATCTCGACACCAGCTTTTCCTCAAGCACCAGTCTGGACACTCTAATGAGCGACGTCGAAAGGAAGATGATTGAAAAAGCGCTCAGGAGCACGAACGGCAATAAGACAGAGGCCGCAAAGCTCCTTGGCATTACACTCCGCTCGCTACGCTACCGCCTCGCCAAGCATGAGCTCTACGACGAAGGCGGGGAAGATTTAATGGAAGAAGCGGGCGAGCTTTAATAGCGTCATTCCGGCCCCCGAGCCGGAATCTCATCTTTCTATGTTGTCATTCTGAACCATGTCCTGAACTTGCTTCAGGATCTCATCTTTTTCTATCTTTAATCCTGCTGCCTACATCTTTAAGCAGTCTCACTTCTCCTTACCGCTGCTCTTTTCCGACAACTCCGCACAACTTATACCCTGGCGGGAATGTCGGAAGCTTTTTAGTGGGGGATTGAAAAAAGGGAGGCAGTATATCAATATTCTATATTATTGTTGTGCCGATGATAGCTGCTTTGTTGACCAGACTTTAACCAAATGCCCTAGATCCTTGTTAGGGTATGGATATATATAGAATACACTGTCGAATACGTGTTCATGCTCAGTAAGTATTTTTCGTGCTTTATGAATGTCCGGATCTGTTTCATGTATTAATGTATCTGTTGTATATGCTAGCAGCCAAAATTCATCTTTGGGCTTCGCGTAACTTTTTTCAATTTTCCCCAAAACTGCTTCCGAGAGTATAACTCTCGGGTTATCTTTCTGATATACAGGGTTATTTCCATTCCATTTCAGAATATAAGGTTGATTTTGATCGCTAGTTGCAAATCGCTCAATTAAAATATGGATTTCTCTTTCACTAACTCCTATGGATAATTTTCTGCCTCGCATTTTCCTCACTTGAAGAGATTCAATCTCAGAACCAATGGATTTGAGACCCGTTACCAATTCATTTGAACAACGCTTCCCCTCTTTTGTTTTTAGTTCTGGCAGATAAGGGAGATCAGGTAAGTCAAGAAGCTCAACTGAGCAACCCGAGAAGGCATTCATTACATTTTTGTGCTTTTCATTAATAGTATCTAAGTAAGATTTACGTAGGTTTTGGAGTGATATCAGAGCTATATCCACGATTTCTACAACCTGAATCAATATATTATCTCCATTTATCCGTTTGCAGACAAGATCCGCAGGCTCATCCGGGCCATAATTCAAATCCTCAAAGTGCTCTCCTCTGAAGTGAGCAAGTGAATTTAGAAATTTCTTTCCGATTGCAAATTCCAACTCTTTCTTCGTTCGGGGTAGCTGTTCTCTATTAGTATAGACATTGCCC
>QIHJ01000207.1 GCA_003229065.1 Candidatus Dadabacteria bacterium | reverse complement strand
CAGTTGCCGTGTCGGTAATACTCAGCGTAGGGATTATGATAGGAAGCTTCAGAGTTACGGTCGTAAGCTGGCTCGACAACACCCTTAACGCAGATATTTTCATTTCCGCAGTCACACAGAACGTAAGCAGCAATACGGGGCTTGACCCGGCTATTTATTCCCAGGTTGCCCGTTTCCCCGGCATAGATAAAGTTGCTACGGCAAGGAGGATCAGGCTTAGCAGCCCCGAGTACGGAGTTTTTAATCTTATGGCTGTTACGGAAGATATAGCTGTATACAATAAAAAATTTATATGGAGCGGGCCGGAGCCCGGGGAGATTTGGCAGAGTCTTCTCCAAGACTCGGTTCTGGTCTCAGAGTCGTTCGCCTATAGGAACAGCATTGAGCCCGGCTTCGGAAACACCGTCATGCTTCTTACAGACAAGGGCATAAGGGAGTTTAAAGTCGCCGGTATTTATTACGATTACAGCTATCAAACGGGCGTCGTGCTAATGTCGGATACTTTGTACCGTTCTTTGTGGGACGATACGCTGATTAATTCTTTGGCGGCAAATGTTGTCTTGGAGGAAGACTCAGAGGAAATAGCCCAGAGACTTACTAACGAGTTTTCTCAAAAATATAATGTATATGTCCGCTCAAACCAGGCTCTCAAAGAATCCGCCTTAAATACGTTTGACCGCACTTTTAAGGTTACGGGCGCACTCAGGATTCTCGTCGTAGTGGTTGCGTTCATAGGGGTGCTGAGCTCTCTCATGGCCCTTCAGCTCGGAAGGGTGAAGGAATTCGGGGTGCTCCGTGCAATCGGTATGACCGTAACACAGCTAAGAAAAATGACATTTTTAGAAAACGCGCTTATTGGGGCCACGGCAGGATTACTGTCTATCCCGGTGGGTCTTTTGCTCTCATATTTACTAATTTATGTGGTAAACCTCCGCTCTTTCGGATGGACTGTCGATTTAGTGCTTCAGCCGAGGTTTTTAATCGAGGGATTATCTGTATCAATTATAGCAGCCTTAGCTGCGGGTATATACCCTGCTTTAGTAATAGACAGGGAAAATATTGCTAATTTATTGAGGGAAGAATAGAGGGGGCATTATTTTTAATACCGAGGGTATTCTCTTATGAAAAAACGGTATGTAGTTTTAATCATTCTTATTATCTGTGCATTCGCGCTTATTATCTCTGCATTCACAGGCACCGTGATATTTTTATCAGGTGCTAAGTCAGAGAAAGGGCGCCCCGCTGACTTTTCAAGCATGCTCTCAGACGACAGCGCACCCGGTTTTAAGAAGGCGCTTGAAGTCCGGAGCTTTACTTTTCCAGAGGATTCGGGTCCTCATCCCGGGTATCAGACCGAATGGTGGTATTACACCGGTAATCTCGAGGATAGTTCGGGCCGCCGCTTCGGATACCAGCTCACATTTTTCAGGAGAGCTCTAAGTCCTCACAGCATAGATAGGAAATCTTCTTGGGCGGCTAATCAGATTTATTTCGCACACTTCACGGTAAGCGATATAGAGAATAAAAAATTCTACACGGCTGAAAGGTGGAGCAGGGCGGCGCTTAAGCTTGCCGGTGCCAGAGCAGACCCCCACAAAGTCTGGATCGGCAACTGGTCTTCAGGTAAGGACGGCAACGTGTTTAAGCTTATTGCAAGTGATAACGATTTCTCAATTAATCTGATACTTGAGCCAGTAAAGCCTGTAGTCCTTCAGGGTGACCGCGGCCTCAGCCAAAAAGGCGGTGACCCAGGAAACGCCTCCTATTACTACTCCGTTACGCGCCTTAAAACAGAGGGTAGTTTAAAAGTAAACGGGAGTGAGTTTAAAGTGCAAGGACTCAGTTGGCTCGACCGTGAATGGAGCACCGGCGCACTGGGTGAAGATATTCAGGGATGGGACTGGTTTTCCCTTCAGTTAGGTGACGGTCGCGATATCATGCTCTATCAGCTCCGGGGAAAAGACGGCTCATTAGATACTCACTCCGCCGGCGCCCTGATTGACAAGGATGGATCAATTATAAATTTAGAGACGTCACAGTTCGATATTGAGGTCCTCGATAGCTGGGAGAGCCCCGATACCGGAGTCCTTTATCCCTCTAAATGGCATGTGTCTATCCCGGAATATGCGGTTGACCTGACTGTAACACCCTATCAGCCCAATCAGGAGCTCAATTTATCGTTTATTTACTGGGAGGGCGCCGTAAGTATTTCGGGCGGCGGCTTATCCGGAAACGGCTACGTAGAGCTAACGGGTTATGAAGGTTCCCGTTAAGAAAGTCATTTCCCGGAGACTATATATATCGGTCAGTATTTATCAATATACACAGAAATAAAACTAAGGTATATTTAAGGATATACAGGGATTATCTCTCTCCTGCATGTTAGTTAGACGGGTAACTTAAAGCAATTTATAAATTAATTCGGAGGACTCATGAGACCGTCATTCGAGCCTGGGATGTTCATAGAGAAGAGGATCAATACGAAGCCCGATATGGCCGCTTCCCGCTTCCACCAGAATTCTCCACAGGTGCTTTCCAGCCCTTCTCTTATCACATTCCTACAGACAACGTGCGCGGACCTAATGGCCCCGTTTTTAGATAAGGGCGAGATGGTCGTCAGTATAAGGATTGAGCTTAGTCATTTAGCCTCAACCCCTATCGGTTCTGAAGTTACCGTCAGGGCTGAAATCGTTAAGAGTCAAGGCGGCACGATCTACTTTAAGGTAGACGCTTACGATGAGACCGAAAAGATAGCCTCGGGCTATATCGATATGTATATAGTCAATGAGGAAAGGTTCGCCAGAGGGGTTGAGAGAAAGGTTCAGTCCGGTACGAAAAAAGCCCGGTCCGTATAAGGTTTTCTCCGTTTTACGGATTGAGGTATTACTCAGCCTGTCACTATGTAGTCATATTAATTCATTCAGTTAGCGGAGTATAAAAGTAATGGAAAAAGGTATGCTTGAAAATCTCTATCACGTGGCTATAGCAGTAAGAGACCTGGAGCAGGTAGAGAAAATATATGAGACCGCTCTCGGCCTTAAGGTCGAGCACCGTGAGGTTGTGGAAGATCAGGGTGTAAGGACTTCGATGCTCGTGCCCGAAAAGGGAGGCACTGCTATTGAGCTTCTCGAGCCTATAGACGATAATTCCCCCATATCAAAATTTTTAGAGAAGAGGGGAGAAGGCATACACCATATCTGTTATCTCGTTGACGATATTGAGGCTGTGCTAAGTAGACTTAAAGAGCGGGGAGTGAGGCTTATTGACGAATCCCCCCGTCCCGGTGCCTATAACTCCAGGGTCGCTTTCATCCATCCAAAGGCAATGAACGGAGTCCTTATCGAGCTTGCCGAAATAAATAAATCAGAATAGAAAATTGGGCGGTGAATATATGCGTTTAACCATTTTCACCGCCCATAGAGTGCTTAAGAGTGATGGTCGTTTTTGGCATTTATTCTAAAACGATACAAGCTCTGCGTCTTCATCAATCGCAAGCCCGATTCCCCTTATGTAAACCTTTTCATCGGTCGCGCCGTTCTCCTGCGGATTGCAGTCAAGGGTCGTAAGCGTGTCACTGAACTCTCCGGCAGGGAGAGGCCCAACGGCAGCGCAGCGCGTTTTACCTCTTCTTTTCCCTCGAGACATACATCGGGCAGCTTCGCTCTGGCATCCACCGTAGATTCAATGTACGGTCATCAAATAGGTATCCCGCTTTACGTCTTCGCCGGGTTTGTCGGTTTATCGAGAACTTCGGATAATAAGCATTTCCTGTCCGATGTGCTGTTCGGTGCGGCACTCGGGACGGCGATCGGAAGGGGTGTGGCCAAAGTCCATAAGAATGAAAAGATAGACAAATTTACCGTTATGCCTTTTTCTGATGGAGAGTCCTCGGGGGTGATGCTCACCTTAAGGTGGTAGTGTGCCACGAATAAACGAAACTTTTTCCGTGCCGACTCCCGTTCCACTGGAGAGCGCTGTAAATATATAAGAGAAGGTACCCCTTGCGGCTTACTGATAGTTCGGGGTACGAAAACAATCCCCGACAGGTGCAGCGACCGTTCATGCCCCAACCCCCATAAGCTCGCTAAGCACTAAGCACTCATTCTTGGTTCTCTGTTAGATTAAAAAATAGGCCATAACCGCTATTACAAAAGCACATATGAGATTAAGCACTATGCCCACTCTTATCATCTCCCGCTGCTTTATTCTCTCCGTGCCGAATACCAGAGCGTTAGGCGGCGTGGCGACAGGGAGCATAA
>QIHJ01000165.1 GCA_003229065.1 Candidatus Dadabacteria bacterium | reverse complement strand
ATATCAGCAATATTCTCAACGCTATTATTCATAAGGTTATTGTCTATGCCCCCTGCCGACAGGCAGATCATAGAGACCTTGTTCATCTGGATACCTTCCGGGGAATTTACGGTCAGCTTTGAGGTCCTCTTCGACACGCTCTCTTGCGTCATGGCGCTCATCATCACCTGGATAGGCTTTCTGATTCACATCTACTCGATCGGCTACATGCACGGCGACAAGGCCTACGCTAAATATTTCACCTATCTGAACATCTTCATCTTCTTCATGCTGACACTCGTTTTAGGCAACAACTTCCTGCTCATGTTCGTAGGCTGGGAAGGGGTCGGGCTCGCCTCTTATCTCCTGATCGGTTTCTGGTTTAACGATACCGAAAAAGCCTATGCCGGCAGAAAGGCGTTCATCGTGAACAGGATCGGCGATTTCGGCTTTATTTTGGGCATATTCCTAATATTCTTCCTGTTCGGCTCAGTGAATTTTCAAGACGTATTCACCAAAGCTCTCGACCCCTCATTTATGACCGGAGTGTCCGGAGCCGCTATAACCACAGTCGCACTATTACTCTTTGTAGGAGCCGTCGGTAAATCCGCTCAGTTCCCGCTCTACGTCTGGCTCCCGGACGCGATGGCTGGCCCGACGCCCGTAAGCGCGCTCATACACGCGGCCACCATGGTCACCGCTGGCGCGTACATGATGGCACGCTGTAATGTCTTCTATTCCCAGTCCCCCACTGCCCAGATGATAGTAGTTTCGATTGCCGCATTCACTGCTATACTGGCTGCGTCTATTGCGATAACCCAGAACGATATAAAGAAAGTCCTGGCATATTCCACCGTAAGCCAGCTCGGCTATATGTTTATGGCGATCGGCGTCGGCGCCTACACGGCCGGTCTCTTTCATCTCGTAACCCACGCGTTCTTTAAAGCCCTTTTGTTCTTAGGCTCTGGAAGCGTGATTCACGCAATGAGCGGTGAGCAGGATATAAGGCGCATGGGCGGGCTCAGAAAGTTTATTCCCATAACGGCCATCACTTTTTTAATCGGTACTCTGGCTATAGCGGGCGTCCCTTTCCTATCGGGTTTTTTCAGTAAGGATGAGATACTGGCTTCCCTTTATGACGGCGGATACACGGTCCATTGGATTGTAGCGATTATCACAGTTGTCCTGACAGCGCTTTATATGCTGAGGCTCTACATTCTAACCTTCGAGGGTAAGTCCAGGTTCACACAAGCCGTTAAAAAGCATATACACGAGTCACCGTTCACGATGACGATTCCCTTAATAGTTTTGGCCGTGCTCTCCATTTTCGGGGGCTACATCGGCGTTCCGGAATTTATGGGCGCGGTAATAGGAATCCAAGATTCGAATTTATTTGAGAAATTCGTATCCACTTCAATTTTACTCGACGGCACCAGACATATAGGGCATCACCTGTTCGGCCACTGGACCCTCGTTATCTTCTCTATCGCCGCCGCTCTTCTTGGAATCCTGATCGCACTTTATCTTTATTATATTAAACCCTCTTCCGCCGATAAAATTGCCGAAAATGAAGCGGTTAAACCCCTTTACGAAGGCTCTCTCAATAAATGGTATGTGGATGAGCTCTACGGTTACCTAATCGTCAGGCCGTTCTCGTACATAGCAGAGCAGGCTTCTAATTTCGATCAAAAGTTTATTGACGGCGCTGTTAACGGGGTTGCTTCAATACTTAAGGAAATGGCACTTACTCTCCAGGCCGCACAGTCAGGAGCCCTTAGGAGCTACGCTTCTCTCATGGCTATCGGAGCCGCTATAATCTTAATATTTATCGTGCTATGGCAGTTTTAGCAGGGTCTATAACTTAAACTTGTCTGTATCGAGGTTCCGAGCCGGAAGTGTTTATAATCATTAAGAGATAATAGTTTTAAAGCTATTGTATTCTTCACGAAAAGGGCAATAAAAAAGGCGGCAATTCGTGAGAATTACCGCCTTTTTATTTTTCTCCTTTACCTTTTATACGTCAAAGTAAAGCATAAACTCATAAGGCACAGGCCTCAGTTTAATCGGATTGACTTCATTTTCCATTTTATAATCTATCCATGTCTCAATCACGTCTTCTGTGAACACGTCGCCTTTCAAAAGGAATTCATGATCGCCTTCAAGTTCTTTGAGCGCGTCTTCAAGCGAGCCCGGGACTGATGGAATGTCCGCAAGCTCCTCCGGTCCCAATGAATAGATGTCCTTGTCTAACGGATCCCCCGGATCGAGCTTTTTCTCTATCCCGTCAAGACCTGCCATCAGCATTGCAGAGAACGCTAGATAGCCGTTACATGAAGGATCGGGGAACCTGCACTCGAGCCTCTTTGCTTTAGGGCTTGGCGAGTACATCGGTATCCTCACTGCCGCGCTCCTGTTTCTTGCAGAATAAGCCAGGTTAACAGGTGCTTCAAAACCGGGAACCAGGCGTCTATATGAGTTGGTAATAGGGTTACTGAAAGCACATATTGTAGGTGCGTGCTTTAAAATACCGCCTATATAGTGCATCGCAAGATCGCTCATACCTGCGTATCCTTTACCAGCGAACAGGGGCTTATTTTTCTTCCATATCGACTGGTGCACGTGCATTCCCGAGCCGTTGTCGTCGAACAGGGGCTTTGGCATAAATGTGACGGTTTTGTTGTAGCGCTTAGCAACATTTCTGCAAACGTACTTATACCACATCATCTGATCGCCCATTTGCACAAGCGGAGCATACCTCATATCGATTTCAGCCTGTCCCGCTGTTGCAACTTCATGGTGGTGGGCTTCTATTGATATTCCGAGGCTCTCAAGGGTCAGGACCATTTCAGAGCGCATGTCCTGGTACGAGTCCGCCGGAGGGGTGGGGAAATAACCTTCTTTATGTCTTGGTTTATATCCGAGGTTAGGGTTTTCGTCCGCTCCTGAATTCCAGATACCTTCTACGGAATCTATAAAGTAGTAACCGGAATTTGCCGTTTGATCGTATCTTACGTCATCGAGAATAAAAAACTCAAGCTCAGGGCCGAAATAGACCGTATCCCCGACACCGCTGCTCTTGAGGTATGCATTGGCTTTCTTAGCTATGTTGCGTGGGTCTCTCGAATAGGGCTCGCGCGTAATAGGATCGACTATATCACATATGAGCGCTACGGTCGGAATACTTAAAAACGGGTCGATTCTGGCAGTCGTCGCATCGGGGATTACAAGCATATCGCTTGCGTTAATCGACTGCCATCCCCTTATGCTTGAACCGTCAAACCCGAGCCCTTCATCAAATTTTGAGGCATCAACCTCTTTTGCGGGTACGCTGAAATGCTGCCACATACCGATAAAATCGAGAAATCTGAAATCTACGATTTCTATCTTATTGTCCTTAATCATTTTTAAAACATCTGCTGGTTTCTTTGGAAACATACTCGTACTTCCTCCTTTGCTGTTTTTCTTTCTTGTTGTTGGCATAATGCTAAAACTCCTCTGTACACACTTTTGGTGTGGGGTTTTGTAGATATAAAGACAACCCTATTCTCCTATAAGGCGTCGTCACCCCTCTCTCCGGTTCTAATTCTTACTACTTCTTCCATTGGCAAGATAAATATCTTGCCGTCCCCGATCTTACCTGTTTTGGCGCTGTCAATAATGGAGTCTATAACTTTTGACACCATATCGTCCGATACTATAATCTCAAGCTTTATTTTGGGAAGGAAGTCTATAACGTATTCTGCCCCTCTATATAGCTCGGTGTGACCCTTTTGTCTACCGAATCCTTTAACTTCAGATACTGTAAGACCCTGAATCCCTATTTCTTTTAAGGATTCTTTTACATCATCTAGCTTAAACGGTTTGATAATAGCTTCTACTTTTTTCATAGGAAATTCCTCCTTCCCATCTAGTTAATGCAAACAACATACCACTTATCAAAACGCATTTCAATCAATGAAATAGGATGCTTATGAAATATTATAAAAAATATGTGCCTCTCATTTAAGCACGAAGTTTTAAAAATTGGACATAAGACACGAAATTTTGTCTGAATTCTCCATTCTACCGACGTACAGATAACCATACCATAGTCTTAAATCCTTATAACGCTCTCAGAAAAAATTCTTAAACAAAATCGATATTTTAGTTAAACCAAAATAGTGTAAATAATAATTCCCTTACAAAATGTGAATTAATAGTACTATATTGACGTTTTTCGTCACTCCGAGGTACTGGATGCTCACACGTCTGCATAAGGTTTTGTAGTAATATAGGGGTATTATG
>QIHJ01000443.1 GCA_003229065.1 Candidatus Dadabacteria bacterium | reverse complement strand
AATTCAGCTTAACGCAGTGGACTACCCAATCGAAATACATCTTACGGGAAGAACGGATCTAAATTCAGAGCTTGAGACTGAAGCTCAGGACATTGAGACTTTAAGAGAGCTCGCAAAAGAGCTAAAAGGCATACTACGGGATATTCCTGAAACCCAGATCGTCAGGGACGACTGGTTTGAGGACAGTTTTACGGTGAAGCTCGCCGTTGACCCCGACCGTGCAGAGCTTGCCGGAGTCTCTAACAAAGACGTTGCAATTTCTTCACTTACGGCGCTAAGCGGTTATCAATTCACAACCTACAAAGAAGGTGATAAGAACATACCTGTTATGGCCAGGCTCCGCGTGGACGAGCGCTCCGAGCTCTCTGATCTAAAGAGCATGTACGTATACGGGATAACAAACGACACTAAGATACCGCTAATCGAAGTCGCAGATATCGATTACTCTCTGGACACCTCGAGGGTCATAAGACGTAACCACTTCCGCGCTCTCACCGTAATCGCTTTCCCGGCTCCGGGAGAGCTTCCTTCGACTATATTAAAGAAAGCGGGGAAACGCATTAACACATTCATCGATTCTCTGCCTCCTGGTTACGAGCTCATCTGGGGAGGCGAGAGAGCAAAACAGCAGCAGGGGTTCCGCAATCTGGCCATGGTGCTTTTGATCTCCGTAATAGGCATTTTCCTCGCGCTTGTGCTGCAGTTTGGAAACGCTGTTAAGCCACTACTTGTGCTCGCGGCTGTCCCGTATGGAATTGTAGGCTCGCTAATCGCAATCGCAATTATGGGCGAGCCATTCGGGTTTATGGCATTTCTCGGAATGATAGCCCTCGTTGGCGTGATCGTGAGCCATGTAATCGTGCTTTTCGATTACATAGAGGAGATGCATAAAAAAGGAGAGCCCTTCAAGGACTCGCTTCTGGACGCGGGCATACAGCGTTTGAGACCCATTTTGATAACCGTGGGAGCCACGATCCTGGCCCTCTTCCCGCTTGCACTAGACGGCGGCCCGCTCTGGCAGCCACTGTGCTACGCACAGATCGGAGGCCTGGCATTGGCTACCGGAATCGAGCTTGTTCTCGTACCGGTATTCTACGCTATATTCGTGATCGACTTAAAGATTATAAAATGGGACGGCAAGTTGGAGAGTTAGAACCGCTTAAATCCTAATCTGATTTATTATAAAGACTCACATCGAGCCCTGAAATACACAGGAACTATGTTGATATTCTAAAACTTTATGAATATTTCAGCTTGAGATAAAAATAAAAGGGGAGCAGTTAGCATTAATCAGCACGTTTAAAATTTGGGTCCTTAACCAAAATCCTCTCTAACGCTCTTTACCATTTCCTCGACCATCTTCTTTCCGTCGCCGAAGAGCATAAGGGTGTTGTCGGCCGCAAAGAGCGGATTGGGTATTCCGGCAAACCCGGGGCTCAAGCTCCTTTTTATTATGACAACAATCTTTGAGTAGTCGACGTTCAGTATGGGCATACCTGCTATCGGGCTGTCTGGGTCCGTCCTGGCTACAGGGTTTACTACGTCGTTTGCTCCGATAACAATCGTAACGTCAACCTGCTTAAAGCTCTTATTGATCTCGTCCATGTCCTTGAGTCTGTCGTAAGGTATATCGGCCTCGGCCAATAGTACGTTCATGTGTCCCGGCATACGCCCCGCCACAGGGTGCACTCCGAATTCCGTTGTTATACCGTTTTCTTCCAGTATATCAAATAATTCTCTTACAGCATGCTGCGCCTGCGCAACCGCCATACCGTACCCGGGGACTACAACCACCCTCTTTGCGCCCGATAGAAGCATTGCAACCTCTTCGGGGGAAGTTGACTTAACCTTGCCAGCGTACACTTCATCAGCTGAAGGTCCATCGTCCACAACAGTGAATGTCCCGAATATGACATTTAGGAGCGATCGGTTCATAGCCTTACACATAATCATCGTAAGGATCAGCCCTGAAGCTCCGACCAGTGTTCCGGCTACTATTAGAACCGTGTTGTAAAGAACGAATCCCGTAGCCGCTGCGGCAAGACCGGAGAATGAGTTTAGTAGAGCGACTACGACCGGCATATCGGCACCGCCAATCGGGACAACTACCAGAACGCCTATTATAAGCGCCGCTATAACCATCAGCCAGTAAGGGACAGAAGAGCCCGCGTACATGACCATCAGAACACCGAGTATTACCAGTACTATTGTAAGAGTAATTTTTACTATCTGATCGCCCGGATAACGCACCGAGCCTTCATTAGTAAGCCCCTGGAGCTTTCCGAATGCTATTATGCTTCCTGAAAATGTTATAGCCCCGATGAGACCCGAGGCAAATGTAGCGATTGAGAACTGAGTGTCGAGTGATATCGGGCTTGCGTCTCCCTTTGCCACAATTTCAAAGAGCGCAGCGCCTGCTACCAGCACGGACGCAGCACCACCGAAACCGTTAAAGAGCGCAACGAGCTGAGGCATCGCGGTCATCTGTATTCTTACCGCTAATACAGCGCCTATGCCGCCGCCAATCACAATGCCCGCGAAAATGACCCCGTAACCCACAATACTCTTATCAAGAAGCGTTACGACTATCGCCAAAAGCATTCCGAGCGCGCCCAACATGTTGCCCCTGACCGCAGTCCTCGGGTGCGTCAGCCCCTTCAGTCCAAATATGAACAGCGATGCTGCTATCAAATAAGCTATGTTTACTATTGCAGAAGACATTCTTTAGTCCTTCCTCTTGAACATTGCTAGCATTCTGTTTGTTACCATGAACCCTCCCACTACGTTAATGGTGGCAAGCACTATCGCAATGAAAGCAAGCCCGGTAGTGAGCCACGTATGCTGTGAGCCTGCAGAGATTATAGCGCCGATCAGAATAATTCCGGATATCGCGTTTGACCCCGACATCAGGGGCGTATGAAGCGTAGGAGGCACTTTTGCAATCACTTCAAAACCTATGAAAGCAGCCAGCACAAAGATTGTAAAAACTATTGCAAATCCGTCCATTCCGCGGTACCTCCTGTCTTATTTAAAGACCCAGACTTTCTTTCACGCGTTCGTTTACTACACTGCCGTTATCAGTTACCAGCGAATCTTTTAATATTTCGTCCTCAAGGTCGATTTCGAGTTTTTCGTCTTTTACCATTAATAATAGCAAGTTTGCTATGTTCTTAGAGTACATCTGGCTTGCGTGATATGGGATGCTCGAGGGCACATTCAGAGGTCCGATTATACTCACTCCGCCCACCTCTACAGTCTCGCCCGCCTTGGTAAGCTCGCAGTTCCCGCCGCTCTCCGCCGCAAGGTCCACAATAACCGAGCCCGGGCTCATGCCGGAGACCATCTCCTTTGTTATGAGCACAGGGGCTTTTTTGCCCGGTATAGAAGCTGTCGTAATGACGGCATTATTCTCTGCTACAACCCGCGTCATAAGCTCCCTTTGTTTTCTGTAAAACTCCTCGTCCATTTCCTTTGCGTAGCCGCCTTTGTCCTCAGCCTCACCGGTCTCAAGCTCAAGCTCAACGAACTTTGCGCCGAGACTCTGCACCTGCTCCTTTACTGCCGGGCGTATGTCGTAAGCTGAAACGATCGCACCCAGGCGGTTACATGTGGCTATGGCCTGAAGCCCTGCCACCCCCGCTCCAATAACCAGCACCCTTGCAGGTGTAATCGTACCCGCCGCAGTCATCATCATCGGGAATATTCTCGGCATCGTGTCAGCGGCCATAAGCGCTGCTTTATAGCCGGCAAGGTTAGCCTGTGAGGAGAGCACGTCCATACCCTGTGCGCGCGTTATCCTGGGGACAAGCTCAAGTGCAAACGACTTGACATTGGCTGAGCCAAGCGCCTCCACGGCGTTTTTATTGGTAAGCGCGTCTATTAGTCCTATAACGATTTGTCCTTTCTTGAGAGCCTTAAGGTCCTGGGCATCAGACTCATTCCCGGTGCCTATGGCTCTTACCTGAAGGATTACTTCTGCCTTCGAGAGCACGTCCGCACGCTCAGAGACCACTACGCCTTGTTCCTCGTACATCTTATCCGTAAACCCGGCCTCAAGCCCCGCTCCCTGTTCCATATGGACTACGAAACCCGCCTTCTGTAAAGACGGCACCGTCGCAGGCACGACAGCAACCCTTCTTTCGCCGGGATATGTTTCTTTTGGGACGCCTATAATCATCTTTTATTTTCCAACCTACAAATATTTAAGACAATGTCAGTAAAAATTTGAGTGCAATGTTATACCTGTAATTTTAAAACAACACAATACCC
>QIHJ01000060.1 GCA_003229065.1 Candidatus Dadabacteria bacterium | reverse complement strand
CGAGCGGTAGTAATAAGTAGACCTGCCAATCTCTACTAAACGGCATGCTCTTCTCATCCCCACACGGTAAGCCCCATTCAGGTACTCGGCCAAGCCTCTCTTTCGGGCTGGCTTCAGAGCTTTTTTGTTATCACATCCTGAAGCATCTGCTTGTCCAGGCTTAAATCCGCCACAAGCTTCTTTAGCTGCCTGTTCTCCTCCTCAAGCTGCTTGAGGCGTCTGAGCTCACTTATTCCTATAGACCACCATACTTCTTCCAGTTGTAGAATGTGGGCTCTGCTACTCCTATCTTACGGCATACCTCGGATACCTTTGTACCACTCTCCGCCTGCCTTAATGCAAACGCTATTTGCTGTTCGGTAAACCTAGACTTCCTTATGGCAAAATACCTCCTGTTATATAGGGTTATTTTGCCAGATTCCTCTACTTATAGCTGGTCCAGTTCTCTGGGTGAAGGTCAGAAGATCCTATGCTCAATTTTATGGACCAGCCTATATATACCGACGGTCTGAGGGTCGTGTTCGTATTTACTGATAAACATGTGAATTTAGTAGACCTCGAGCCGTTTTATTGGGAATGGCCTGTCTATTACAAGATTATGGAAAAGAGAGATTAACTTTTATTAACAAATAAGAAACTGCTAAAAGTATTCATGGCTTTTGCTTGCAATTCATCTCGGCACTATCGTATCCCCAGGTGATCATAGCTTCTTTGCCTTTAATCCAGACAGTCTCATTTCTCCCCTGGTATTTTGAACCGCTTCCGGAAGGTTGTAAATACATCAAAGAAACACTATCCCCAAATTCGGCAACTAATGTCGGTGGTTCTGTTTTGAAAAAAGTTAAGACTATTTCTTTTGCTGGGTTCTCATCGCAAGCATAAAAAAACGGTCCATTCCTATCGACGAGTGCATATCGTGCTTGCAACTCCGCAATGCGCAATACATAATTTTGTTCAACACATTTTTTCTCGTCTTCACTTTTCCAACAGTCATCTCGACCTTTTATCCATCCCCGTTGTTCTGCTTTTAGAACTGGCGGTTTTTCATCTACGGCCTTTTTCGCTGCTTCCTTATATACTTCTGACATTTTCTGGTCCAGTTCGGATAGATCTTCGTCTTTGCAAACCATATCTTGAATGCTTCCGGCTTCAACTTTATTACAGTCAAAAGAAGGCGCCGCCTGAGCTGTAATAGTTAATATACAGAAGCTTATGACCACAGAAAATAGATGATAAGGATTCCTTTTTAGTCTTCTAAATATCATATAATCCCTCCTGAAAAATAGAGATACAATATCTATTTATAGTAATTGATATATACCGGTATATACAACAAACACGGCAGCATTATTAAAAACACATCCCCCTTAGGTTCGGCTCGCAATACCACTAATGTATACACCTTCGTTTCTAGTATTAGGAAGAAATATAGCTAGCATTGTGTCTAACTTGATTTACTCACGATTTCAAATTATATTGCAAATTATACAAAGGCAGTGATTGCACCGCTAATAGCCCAATACATTCAATGATGGAGGTTCTTATGATTAGTTATATTCACCGGACAACACTTCGCTTTACCTTGTTGTTTCTAATACTGACATTGGGAATTTATGTAATCTCCTGCGATTCGGATAACAACTCAAACATAGTGGGTTTTGTTACGAGCGGTGAGCAGCCTATTGAGTTATCGACCGTCACACTTTTTAGGACAGGGACGGAGCGGGGGATAAAGGAGCTGGGTAGTGCCGTTAGTGACTCAAATGGTTTCTTCAGCATTTCCTACAACGAGCCCTCAGACCCAGACGCTATTTTGTACCTGACGGCAGACAGCGATTTAATTGTCTTATCCCAGCAAACTCGTACGTCCGGTTTGAGCTCTGTCCGCCTGGCCACAGTACTAGGCAGGGAGCCTGTTGAACCGGAAATTGTCATAAATGAGAGGACAACTGTAGCGACAGCATATGCAATGGCTCAGTTCTTTACACCGGGCGGAATCGACGGGACATATCCGGGTCTTCAGAACGCGGCGGATATACTTACGAAGCTCGTTGAGCTGGATACGGGCGATACTACTTTTTTTCTGAATAACTTTCCCAACGGCTCAAGCACTACGACGCTAGGCGCGTTTAACTCCCTCGCGAATATGCTGGCCGCGTGCGTCCGCTCGGAGGCAGAGTGCAATTCACTCTTTGATCTCGCGACTCCTCCGGGAGGGGACGAGCCCGGCGACACGCTAGAGGCGGCTGTAAATATAGCGCATTTCCCATGGCAGAATGTTGAGGACCTGTTCGATTTTTCACTTGAGGAACAGGTTTACGGACCTTCGCTTGATTCGATAGAAGAGATAAACTCATGGATAATTGCGATAAGATACGTTGGAAACGGGACGGAGTTAGACGGCCCGGGAAATGTGGCTTTTGATGCTGAGGGTAACGCATGGATTACGAACAACTACATTTTTCAACCGGGACCCGTAGACCCCGATGACATTGTGTGTGGGGATGACCATGTGCTAAGGCTTACGCCGACCGGAGAGGACGCCCCGGGCGCGCCTTATCAGGGCGGAGGAACATATGGTGTCGGTTACGGAATTACTCTTGATCCGGAAGGTAACGTATGGGTTGGGAACTTTGCTTTTCAGGGTGCAAACTGTCCGCTCGATCCAGATACACGGTCTCAGTCGGTCTCTAAATTTTCGCCAAATGGAACTCCGCTTTCGCCTGACACCATCGGTGATGATATCGGGGGCTTTAAAGGGGCCGACAACACTATCAACTACCCGCAGGGTACGGTTTCAGACAAGGAAGGGAACATCTGGATAGCTAGCTGTAACGGCGACAGCGTTACGCAGTTCCCGGGAGGCAACCCTGATGAGGCCTTTTTAATACAAGAGACTGACGATATGATGAACACAATCGTGGTTGCACCGTTCGACGTAGCAATCGACGTCGACGGAAACGCATGGGTCACCGGGAATGAAAGCGCAAACGTGGCGCAGTTCGATACGGACGGAAATCTTCTACGTAATGTTTCTGGTGACGAGGCCGTTGACGCAGGTTTCTTCCTGCCGATGGGCATAGCGAGTGACAATTTCGGCAACGTTTGGGTAGCGAATTCAGGGATTATTACGGCTCCGTGCGACGGGAACTCAGTACCCGATTTGATCGATGTACTAGTACTTACGCTGGACCCTGGATTTACAGGCGCAAATGCCTCTGTAACCATGATCAACCCGGACGGCACACCCGTAGGGCCTTTTAAAGGCGGAGGGATGTTGATACCGTGGGGTATAGCCGTTGACGGTGACAATAACGTCTGGGTATCGAACTTTCAGGGGAGCACCGTTACATATCTTTGCGGAGAGGATACGGACAACTGCCCGCCTGGTTTAGATACGGGAGACCCTATAGCACCGGAAGGCTTTTTCTTTAACGGCCTAAAGCGAAGCACTGCGGTAGAGATCGATCCCTCGGGAAACGTATGGGCTACGAACAACTGGGAGATTATTGCCGTACCGCAAAACCCGGGCGGAAGGGAAATGGTAGTGTATATAGGGCTTGCAAAGCCGGTCCAAGCCCCATTGATCGGCCCTCCGAATAATTAAAGGGGTAATCATGCTGACGCTGAAACCACGATACCTCAAATTTTTTTCTCTTCATTTCTAGTATTACAAAAATATAAGTCTACTAGTATAAAGTTTTAAGCTGCCAATCCTATACCAACAGGTAACCCAGCCCCTGGCGCCCCGGGCCAGAGGGTCAATAAATCCCGGTGAATATAGGTGTTATAGTTGTAGATATTGAAGGTATAAACGGCGCACAGCAATCTTTTGTGGCTAATTTCGCAGTATCCGCACAGTGGAAAGACCCTCGTCTGGCAAAGGGCCCCGATTCCGTACGAATAATTGATATCATTATTTTTCGCCTAATTGTCTTACTGGTATTATAGAGCAAATTGTTTCCAGAAGCTTGAAAAGCAGTCGACAATTTCAGCAACTCAATTGAGTCCACATCACCCTTACGCTGTGATCAGCAAGAAGAGAAATCCTAAAATGCATACTAAGCTAATAACCCACTAGGCCCAGGAAAGCTTGAGTTTCGGGACTGACGTTAACGCCGTCAGGACGGGCTGAAGGCACTTCGAAAGGTGAAAACAGTGCCTCGGTGAGTAAACCTTCTTTATCAACACCGTAAATCGATACCGTATGGGACATGAGCGCGCCCAAGACGTAGAAATATTTCCCGTCTTTCGTAATGAACATATCCTTCGTGTCCAGAAGAGGAACACTTGTGCGGGTTAACGTCTGCCTTAGAGTCAATCCTGAGGGGGGAGAAACC
>QIHJ01000239.1 GCA_003229065.1 Candidatus Dadabacteria bacterium | reverse complement strand
GATATATAGAACAAAACTCGGCGGCTGCTTAGGTATTAGAATATCCTCCTTTTTAATTCGTTACTTATCCGGCCGCCCGAGTTACTAATTGCTTAAGACCCCCCAGATTCCCCGGTCATGGGAACAAAACGCACTGAAGTTACATTCCTGATATCGGTTCCGCCATTTATCTTTTCAATAAGCTTTAACTCTTGATTAACATCTCCGACAGGTATAACCATCCTTCCTCCGGGGTTTAATTGCTCTATCAGTTTCTCGGGGATATTCCCGGGGGCCGCCGTGACTATTATAGCGTCAAACGGAGCATGCTCCTCCCATCCGCTGAAACCGTCGCCGATGTTGAATTTTATGTTATCGTACCCGAGGTTCTGAAGAATCTGCCGGGCTCTTAGAGCTATAGGCTCTATGATCTCGATAGTATATAAGTCGCAACCCGTCTCGGCCAATACAGCAGATTGGTAACCCGACCCGGTGCCTACCTCTAAAATCTTCTTACCCGGAGCTGGAGCCAAAAGCTCGGTCATTAGCGCAACTATATAGGGCTGTGAAACGGTCTGACCGCTCTCAATGGGTACGGGCCTATCCTCATAAGAAGAGTCCCTTAAACCCTCGGATACGAACTTGTGTCTTGGGACCTTGAGCATGGCCTGAATAACTCTAGCGTTCTGAATCCCCCTTGAGATAATCTGCTTCTCGACCATTTCAAACCGCTTTTGAGCGTAGGGGTCCTGTTCGTCGTATATTGAAAGGAGAATAATAAAAGTGAGGGCGTATAAAGAAAATACTTCCATAAAAGAAAATAATACCATCTAATTCCGTATCATTTAATAAGCTCTTTGGTTTAATACGAGCGAAAATCACAAGGGTGTACAAGCTCAGACACATATGATACAGTGTGAGATATTAGGCTGGGATACCAAGAGGAAACAAGTGGGTATGGGTTGGGTATTTCATTGTCGCAATAAACACTGCATTAACCCTTCCTTTAATAGAGCACATTTCTCAAATTCATTCCAGTCCCAGAGCATATTTACTACAGGGTTCTAATGGGCTTTAGATATAAACATGGGAATAAAATAAATCATGGAGGTATAAGATCGTGATCAGGTATTTAAGAATAGGTGGTTTGTGTTTTTCATTAGCAGTTATTGTATCTTTGCTTGGTTTCGTAACCGCATTTGCAGAGGAGCCAACCGATCAAACAACGGTTGATACAGTACAATCATCTGAAAAACAGGAACAACCCAAGATGAATCAAGAAACAGATACACAAAGGAATCACAACAGTACCAGAAGTAATACCGCGAAACCAAATTCCGCAAAGGCGCAAAAGAGCAAACAAAAAAGACCCACGACAGACACTCTCAAACCCGCACAACAAGACCCTGTCGAGGCAACAACGGTCAAAAGCAGCAAGTCGAACTCCAGCGAATGACTTCGGCGGGCAGCTCGTCCATCCATGACTGTGATTGGCTATTTGATTATTTGATAAATCGGGGTCCGGTAGCGCGAGCCCCCGGAAGAAGTAGTTATGCAACAAACAATCAACGGGTTGACCTCCCTCCCTATAATATGACCATAAGCTAAGTTAGATTCTTGACCAACTCATAAGTACGAGTCGATTAGAATTGCCGGGCAGTGTTTGATTCTTCATAGATTCAACTTAAACCGGTCTTTACAAAAGAGGGGGGAGTACAGGAGCTACATGATCTTCTGAATTACGCGCCTGGCGCCTTCATAAGGGTCGATCTCGGCGGATCTTACGAGCTCATAAATTTTTTTAACTTCCTCACTCTCAAGTTTTTTAGATAGCTCCCGATCTATATTCTCTTTTATTATCGAAGAAAATTCCTCCACTTTCCTCTTATCTCTGATCTCCTTAAACCTCTCGGTACTGTGAAGGTAATCTTTATGCGCTTCCACCTGATTCTTTAAATCATCTATACCTTCATTCACATGGGCGGAGGTGAGGAGCACCGGGGGCTCCCACAAATCTTTATAGGATTTGATCGAGATGATGCTCTTAATTTCAGAGGCCAGAACCTTTGCCCCATCCCTGTCCGCTTTATTTACAACGAAGACATCGGCTATCTCCATAAGCCCGGCTTTCATAGTTTGAACCGCGTCTCCGGCCTCGGGGACCAGGACAACTACCACAGTGTCGGCAATGTCCATTATCTGAAGCTCGGTCTGCCCGACTCCTACTGTTTCGACTATTACATAGTCCATAGCGAACGCACCGTAGAGTTTTATCATCTCGCTAACAGATCTGGCGAGGCCTCCACTAAGACCCCGGCTGCTTGAGCTCCTGATAAATACGCCGTCGTCCATCGCATGCTCGTGCATCCGTACCCTGTCACCCAGTATGGAGCCGCCCGAAAAGGGGCTTGAAGGGTCAACGGCTATGACGCCGACTCTTTTACCCTGAGTCCGATATTGAGTGATAAGCTTGTCGGTGATGGTGCTTTTGCCGGCTCCGGGAGGGCCTGTAATGCCAATCACATATGAATCATAGGCACTTGAATTGATGCGCTCCAGAATGCCCGGGAGGGATCGATGGCGGCTCTCGGCCAGAGTCATAAGCCTGCCCAGAGCCACCCGGTCGCCCTTTAGCATCTTATCCACAAGCTTGATCTCGTCTTTAGTAAGGGGCATAGAGAAATACGATAATTAGGAGGGCCCGCGTTGTCAAAACACTTTACTTGCCCTTTTTCAATATCAGATCAAATTCCTTTTTGGTAACGGGCATTACGGAGAGTCTGCTATGTTTTATCAGCGGCATGTTTTTAAGACGCGGGTCTGACTTGATATCGGATAACTTAACCGGGGTTTTAAGGGGTCCCACGGCTTCTATATCGACTACGACCCACCTTTCGTCAGAAGTTGTCGGGTCCTGATAATGCTCTTTTATAACCTTCGCAATCCCCACTACCTCAAGCCCTATATTGCTGTGATAATAAAGGACCCGGTCGCCCTTTTTCATTTCTCTCAAGTTATTGCGGGCCTGGTAGTTTCTTACCCCGTCCCAGTACGTCCAGCCGTCTTTCACCAGGTCGTCCCATGAGTATGTGCCGGGCTCTGATTTTACCAGCCAATATCGCATAGCATTATTATGTGGTAATCTGAGTTTATTACAATCACCGGGGCGGAGAAAGCCGCTATTCCGATTCTTTCACTAATCATATATTCCTGTATATTTATAGCGATATGGAATTTTTAATGCGCCGGGTTTTCGTGATTATTATAGTATTGCTCTGTATATTCTCACCGTATGTCAGAAACTCATACGCAGTGACTCCCGAGGGGAATCAAGATACAGATGTTGAGATTAAGAGCATTGCGGTAATACCGTTTTCCACTAAACCCGGGATTTCTATATACGATCCCGTAGCAGTTGTCACTCCGAATGAAAGATTTCTTACTCTATCGCTGTATGAGGCGCTCCTTACAGAAGTAACTACAGTGAGAATACTGCCTATACGGGCATCCGATAACGAATACGTGGAAATCCAGACGGAGACCCCGGGGTCTCACTATAGGAATACCGCGATTGATGTGGGTAAATCCTTGGGGGCGGACGCGGTGCTTGTGGGGGTAATATCCGAATACCGAGAGCGAAAGGGGGGCGACTACGGAGCCGATGCCCCCGCTTCTGTCGCTTTCAGCATACAGCTTTACAGTACTGAGGGCGCGAAGCTCCTCTGGGAGAGCTATTTTTCCGAAACCCAGAGAGCGCTTACCGATAATGTGTTCGAGATAAAAAAATTCTTTAAGCGGGGAGCTAAATGGATTACGGTGGACGAGCTTGCAAAGGAAGGGGCGAGAACCGCGGCAATGAGATTAAACAAGTACCTACTGGAGAACTAAGTGCAAATAATTCCCGCAATCGACCTTAAAGACGGAAAGTGTGTAAGGCTATACAAAGGGGAAGAGAGCAGTGTGACCGTATTTTCGGAAAACCCCGGAGATGTGGCGAAGAAATGGGAAGATTCCGGAGCCAGCCTGATACACGTAGTTGACCTTGACGGCGCTTTCTCGGGAGAGCCTGTGAACCTGTCCGCCATACAGGATATTTTGCGCTCGGTCTCGTGCCCCGTTCAGCTCGGCGGCGGTATAAGAAACATGGATACGGTAAGAAAATATATCGATCTGGGTATAAAAAGGGTCATCATAGGCACTGCGGCCTTTAGTGACAAAGCATTCATGATAGAGGCTTGTGCGGAGTACCCTGAAAGTATCGCTGTGGGGATAGACACAAAAAACGGGAAAATCGCCGTAAAAGGCTGGACAGAGGTGATAGACGCCGACAGCTCGGCTGTGCTTAAGGAGTTTAAAGAAATCGGAG
>QIHJ01000097.1 GCA_003229065.1 Candidatus Dadabacteria bacterium | reverse complement strand
CCCACTGGCATCGCTGCACACACTTGAATTAAAATAACCGCTCACCCTGAGCGCACACGCAGTGTGCAGTCGAAGGGTCGCCTCCGTCCCCTAATTTTTACCTACCCCGGCATCGCTGTGAAACGCTCGCCTCCGTCCCCTGATTTTATATCCGCCCCCGGATCGTGCTCCGCACTCCCACCCGTCCCCATTACTTAACTTCTACTTTTATGTCCTTGGATTGCGACTCGGCGGCCTTGGGCATATGAATCTCGAGTATTCCGTCTTTAAACGATGCTTTTATCTTCTTTTCGTTTACCTTTGCCGGTAGATTTAGTACTCTCATAAAGCTTCCGTAAGACCTCTCGGAATAGTAATAATCTCCCTCTTTGGTCTCCTCTTCCTTTTTAGTCTCCCCTTTTATAGTGAGCATGTTGTCCGAAAGAGAAATACTTATATTATTCTTATCGACTCCCGGGACTTCGGCCTTTACTACAATCTCGTTCTTGTTGTCATACATATCGACAGCAGGGGAAGTCTCTCCAAGCTGAGTAAGCGCCCTGAGCGAAGGGAACCTTCTCGATATACCGCCCGACATAGACTCGTCGAACAGATCGTGAAAAAACCTTTCCATATTTTGTCTAGGTGTCCATCTTTTAAGTGCCATATTACCTGCCTCCTTAAAATTAGATTCACTTAATCTATTACAAATTTTGTACCACCTGATGAAATAAAATGATTTAAGGAACTTAAGGGCGGAGATGGAAATTATTTTCTTCAGCACCTTGTCTTATGCCAGATATTCGCACAATGCCGGTTTGTATGAATTAATCGTTTTTAACGATATATCTTGAAAAATAGGTCAATATGATTTATGTAATGTAGAAAGTGGGGAGTTAAATCAGATTATGAAAGCGATGCTGCTAAAAGGTGTTTCAGATTTGAGATCAAGCGATAGACCGCTTGAATATTCGGACGTTCCAGTACCCGAGCTCGGCGAAGGGGAGATACTAGTGCGCGTAATGGCTTCAGGCGTATGCCATACAGAGCTTGACGAGATTGAAGGCAGGACCCCTCCGCCGCACTATCCCGTAATCCCGGGCCATCAGGTAGTCGGCACCGTAGAAGAGAGTGGAGAGGGCGCGAACAAATTCACGACCGGAGACAGGGTAGGGGTCGCGTGGATATATTCCTCCTGCGGCGTCTGCCGGTACTGTCTCGAAGCTAACGAGAATCTCTGTCCGGAATTCATGGCTACAGGACGGGATGCGGACGGCGGTTATGCCGAGTACATGAAAGTCTCTCAAGACTACGCTTATAATATTCCCGACACACTCGGCGACTCGGAAGCGGCCCCTCTGCTATGCGCAGGAGCCGTAGGGTACCGCGCTCTCAGGCTTACGGGAATCACCGACGGGCAGTCGCTCGGACTCACCGGGTTCGGAGCCTCTGGCCACCTGGTGCTTAAGATGGTAAAACACATGTTTCCAAGCACCCATGTGTACGTGTTTGCGAGGAGTGGTACAGAGAGGGAATTCGCAATGGAGCTCGGAGCCGACTGGACAGGGGACGCCGGGGAATACACGCCAGAGAAGCTTGATGCCGTAATAGATACGACACCCGTATGGAAGCCAGTAATTGAAGCACTTAAGAATCTACGGAGCGGGGGCAGGCTAGTAATAAATGCGATAAGAAAAGAGGATGTCGATAAAGATTATCTATTAAAACTTAAATATCATGAGCACATGTGGATGGAAAAGGAAATAAAGTCCGTAGCAAACGTAAGTCCCCGGGACGTAAAGGAGTTTCTGGAGCTCGCGGGCAAGATCCCCATAAGGGCGAAAATTGAGGAATACCCGCTAAAAGAGGCAAACCGAGCGCTCAGGGAGTTAAAAGTAGGCAATATAAGAGGCGCTAAAGTTTTAAAACTGGTATAATATCGTGAAATATGGCTCCAGAAGGGATAATTCACTTGAACAATCCGGAGTATTACGTGCTTGGGGACTCAATTGACAGAAAAGACCTGAGCGAGCGTATATCTGCCGATTTTACAGTCGTTTTTGAGAGAAGCGTTAAACAAAAAAAACGCTATCTGGACACCTTCGACTTCAGATTGTGTAACGAAGGGTTTTATTTACTTTGCGATGAGAAATCTTTCATTCTACATAACTCGCATTTTGATAAACCTATTGCGGAATTATCAGCTTCAGGAAAAAAGGAGCCGAAATTCTGGTGGGAGCTTCCGAGCTGCCCGCTACGCCAAGAGCTAAGGCAGCGAATAGAAGTGAGGGCTCTATTGCCCGTTATAGAAATCGAAAAAATAACTACACCCGTACGTATTTTGAATGATGACGAAAAAACCGTATTAACCCTGACACTCGAAGATATAAAAGTGGCGGGTAATAGCGGCAGCACAATTACACATTTGCGCCTGAGACCCGTCAGGGGATACGGAAATGAGCTAGGTGAATTTAAAAGGTATTTGACTCAACTGAGACTTAAGGAATCAGAGGGTGATTATCTTAAGACACTTCTGTCATCCATAGGAAAAGATCCGAAAGACTTCTCATCTAAACTCAATATCGAGCTTACCCCAGAGCTCTCTTCACTAGAGGCTCTCATAATCATAATGAAGCATCTCCTCCGTACCGTTAAGCTTAACGAGAATGGAATATTAAAGGATATAGACATAGAGTTTCTGCACGATTTCAGAGTGGCTGTAAGAAGAACACGCTCGGCCTTGTCTCAGATTAAAGGGGTAATCCCCGATGATGTAACGGAAAAATTTAAAGAGGATTTTTCAAACCTCGGCAAGATGACAAACCTGCTGAGAGACCTCGATATTTATCTCCTCGATAAAGACCGCTGCAGAGCGATGCTCCCTGAAGAGCTTAGCCCCGGACTCGAGCAAATGTTCAGGATATTCAAAGATCAAAGGAATAGAGCGCATAAAGATATTGTAAAATCTCTTAAGTCAAAAGAGTATAGAAAGACTGTAGAGTCGTGGGAAAGGTTTTTGAATGAACCACAGGATATTATCCCGACCCCAAATTCTGAGGTCCGGGTTATAGAGATGGCCGGCAGGATAATAAAAAAGAGATATAAGAGAATACTCAGAGACGGCTCTCGTATAAATGAAGCCACTCCCGACACCGAGCTGCATCAGTTAAGGATAGAGTGTAAAAAACTAAGATACATGATCGAATTCTTCTCTTCTCTCTATCCTGAGGAAGATATCAAGACGCTCGTGAGGCATATGAAAAAACTCCAGGACAATCTGGGAGAGTTTAACGACCTTTCGGTTCAGCGCGCAAGCTTAAAGGCATTTATCGACAAGCTTGAGCCTTCAAACGAGAAACAAAGGGATTGCATCGTGTCCTCCGGCGGGCTTATTTCAATGCTATTTGAGCGTCAAAAGGAAGTTCGCTCCCAGTTCACAGAGAAGTTTATGGAGTTTCAGGACAAAGAGACAAAGTCCATATTCAGGAAATTGTTTTATTTTAAGCGGGAGTCGATCTCATGAAAACTCTGGCCCTGTACAGTATGAAGGGCGGGGTGGGAAAGACGGCGGCCGCTGTCAATCTGGCTTACATAGCGGCACAGGAAGGAGCCCGCACGCTTCTCTGCGACCTCGACCCTCAAGGTGCGTCTTCCTATTACTTCCGCATCAAGGCGGCCCGTAATTTCAACTCGGCCAAATTCATTAAGGGCGGAAGAAATATAGATAAGAACATAAAGGGCACGGACTATGCGAACCTCGATCTTTTGCCCTCGAAGCTCTCTTACAGAAACCTTGATCTGGCACTCGACTCTCTTAAGAATTCAAAGTCACGTCTCCGTAAGATATTCAAGCTCATAAAGCACGAGTACGATTATCTGTTTCTGGACTGCCCCCCCGGCATCTCGCTTGTCTCGGAGAACGTGTTCGACGCCTCTAATCTTATAGTGGTTCCGCTCATACCCACAACTCTATCCGTACTCACGTACGAGAAGCTTCGGAGCTTTCTTAAAAAGAACGATATTGACCGCGGGAAGCTCTTTACATTTTTCTCCATGGTGGAAAAGAGAAAGAGCCTCCATCTGGAGATGATAAAAAAAGTAAGAGAAGAAGAAAAAAACATACTCGTTAGCCAAATACCTTACCGCTCTGAGATAGAGAGGATGGGAATTGACAGGGCGCCTGTTGCGGCTTCACACCCGAATTCCCCTTCTGCAGAAGCATACATAAATCTTTGGGAAGAGATGAAAAACCATATACCTTAAATTCCAGACCGAATGAATATTGAAATAGAAAGAAAATTTCTAGTGGACAATCCTCCTGGCCTTGAGAACTTTTCCTCAGAGGAGATTTTGCAGGGGTACTTGCTCATCACC
>QIHJ01000048.1 GCA_003229065.1 Candidatus Dadabacteria bacterium | reverse complement strand
AATACTCATGCCGTCTGCATTTATTGAAGATGCAAAACTATCCCCCCCCGCCGTCTCATCCGTTATCTGGTCTATAGCACGCATAGGGCAGACGAACTGCTGTGCCTCTGCGTTTTGATTGAGAATTAGAAATGATGCGAGTAGCAAAAGTGTTACAATAAAAAGTCCTACGGTCTTTTCAGAATGCCGTAATATCTTCTTTACAGCCTGTTTGGCTATAGATTTCATATCCTAAATCCTCCTTAAGGATTAGATGGTGAATTTTATTCTACTATATATTGAAGGTAATGAAAAGTTTTCCCGCTACTCTTATTCAAGCGGCATTTCTATGTGAAGCATGATTCCTGTAATCCTCCGCCTCCACTTGAATCGGTTTGCGGTATCCATGTGCAGAGTGAAGGTACCCGCATCGAGTGACCTTCTCCCCTGACCTTCTCCCTGCGAACTGGACCGGTTCTTAGGGTGAAGGTCAGGGGGCTTTACAACTTATATTCGCGGCATAGAAAATGTATTATCCAAATCTATCGGTTTCCTGAAATCAATGATACTATGTTTAAAAATAGAACTACAGTTATTTTAAAGATAATAATTCGACATGGTAAAGATAGATAAAAAAGCTCAACACGTAAGAACATCCGATGAGGCGCTGAGAGACAGTGAGCTTCACCAGTCCCTAATCCTGAAATCAATTCCCATCGCTATGTATGCGGCCGAGGCTTATGGGGACTTTGGCACCCTCTATGTCAGTGAGAATATCGAACACATAACCGGTTTTGAAGCCGGCAAATTCATTGCCGACAATGAGTTCTGGAGCTCCAGAATACACCCTGAAGATAAGCAAAAAACATTGGATGAGACAAAAGAAATTCTTTCAAAGAAGAGCTTTGAGCTTGAATACAGATGGAAGTGCGCTGATGGTTCATACCACTGGTTCCTCGACAAAGCCGTCTTGATAGCCGGAGAAAGCACAGAGCATAAGGAAATAGCGGGCACCAGGCTTGACATTACAGATCGAAAAGTCGTCGAGCAGTCCTTAAAAACATTGGTTGAAATGACGGCTTCTGTAACGGGCGTTGATTTTTTCCGTGTACTTATAAGGCATATGGCATCGTGCCTGGATGTAAAATACGCATTCGCTTCCAAATGTACCAATCCAAGTAATAAGAGGGTTAGAACGCTTGCTTTCTGGAGCAAATCCAAATATGAAGATAATTTTGAATACGATCTAGAGGGAACGCCATGCGAAAAGGTGATATCGGGTGAATTATGCCGCTACGATGAAAAAGTTACCGAGCTCTTCCCCGCTGATGAAGATCTGAAAAAATTTGACGCACAAAGCTACTTAGGGATCCCGATTAACAGCCGCGAAGGGAAGGTCATAGGCCATTTAGCCGTATTCCATGATAAACCGTTTACGGAAATCTCGAAACACTTTCCCATATTACAATTATTCGCAATCCGCGCGGGTTCCGAATTAGAGCGTATGAGCGCTGAGGAATCACTCAAGCTCAGCAATGAGCAGCTTTTTAAAAAGAGTAAACATGAAGAGATTATCAACTCTGTCATTAAAAGCGTCCATCAATCAATAGATATCCAAGAGGTATATGAAAATGCGGTTGAGTCACTGATAAACAACTTGGAAGAAGTGGATAAAGTATCGATCTACAAGGTTGAGGGCGACGAGGCCGTAATTAAAGCATCCAGGGGTACCCCTTGAATGGTATATTCAAAGGGCGGGAAGAGTCCCGTACCCTAAAGGCTTTACTTGGAAAGTGATCATTGACGGTAAACCCCGGTATTGCCCGGATACGGATAAAGATGAGTTCATCGGTCCGGCGGGAAAAGAATTAGGAATAAATAGCTATTTGTCTATGCCCCTCAGATCCGAGAATAAAAGCATAGGAGCTATAAACTTAACCTCACTTAAGAAGAATTCGTTTGATGAATCAGAACTAGAATTAATGGAAATAGTGACTAATCAAATCGAAATAGCGGTCGCTAACGCAAAGCAGGCTGACGAGCTTGAAAAAGCTTTGAGTGAGCTGAATATACTAAAGAACCAACTCGAGATGGAAAACAAGTCTCTTCAGGAAGAGATTAAAACCGCGCATAACTTTGAAGAGATAGTCGGTGAGAGCGCGGCTCTCAAAAAGGTGCTCGGTCAAGTTGAAATGGTGGCCAAGACCGACAGCACCGTGTTGATAAGAGGGGATACCGGGACCGGGAAGGAGCGGATCGCGCGCTCAATCCACAATCTTAGCACCAGAGGGCAAAGGGCGTTGATTAAGGTGAACTGTCCCGCCATTCCCTCAGGTTTACTGGAGAGTGAGCTGTTCGGACACGAAAAGGGGGCGTTTACGGGTGCGCTCACAAAGAAAATCGGCAAATTCGAGCTTGCTGACGGCGGCACCATATTCCTGGACGAGTTGGGGGATCTGCCGCTCGACGCACAGGCAAAGCTGCTTAGGGTGCTTCAGGAAATGGAGTTTGAGCGGGTCGGCGGCACCGAGACGCTTAGCGTGGACGTACGGGTAATAGCGGCGACTAACAGGGATTTGGAGGCTCAGGTAAAGGAAGGAAAATTCCGCGCAGACCTATATTACCGTCTTAATGTATTTCCCATAGTCGTTCCGTCCCTAGCTGAGCGCAGGGAAGATATACATCTCCTTGCAATGTACTTTACACAGAAATATACAAATAAATTGTCTAAAGAGATAAAGTCAATTAGTGAGGAAAATATTGAGAGATTAAAGAATTATTCATGGCCGGGGAATATCAGGGAGTTAGAAAACATAATTGAAAGGGCGGTCATTGTTTCCACTAGCGATACACTCTATATAGATAACACCCTGGTTGGATCATTATCTGAGCCCATCTCAAAAGAGGGTAAGCAATTGTCTTTGGAAGACAATGAAAGAGAGCATATTATAAAGATGCTAAGCAAGACTAAATGGATAATTCACGGGGACAACGGAGCTGCAAAATTACTCGGCATAAATCCCAGCACACTCAGAAGCCGCATGAACAAATTAGGTATAAAAAAGGAAGTAAAATTAATTGAGTAGAGCTCATATGATCGTGAAATTTCCCAATTCTGCAATATCCCGCAAGTAGCAGCATTCAGAATTTAATCCCAGCTCGCAATAACACATCAACAGAACTCGTATGATTCCAGCCACTTAAGTAAATTTAAGGCGGCTGTCTTTATTCTGGCACACTCCTTGCGCTATATGCAATTGTAAAATCCATTGACATAAAGTGCGAGGTAATTTGCCGTGTTGAGAATTACATTGATATACCAGGATAATGAAACTGTAACATTGGGATTAGACGGCAACTTGGTTGGCGCGTTTGTATCAACCTTAAAAAATGAATGTTTAAACTATAAAGACAAAAAAAATATGACCGTAATATTGGATTTCTCAGGAGTTTATTATATTGACCCCAATGGAGTGAAAATCTTGGAAAGCATTAATGATGAGAAATTGCGGATTGTTAATTGTCCAATATTTATAGAAAAGCTCCTGGAAAATCTTACATCAATTAAAAAAGGAGATGTATGAGATGGATTATGAGAAAGGAAGCGCTGGCATGAATCTCGATATAGATGAGTCGCGCCCAGAGCGCTCAAGCGAAGAGCGGTACCTGAAATTACTGATTTCACAGATCTCCCATGGGGACGAGGATGCTATGAGAATATTTTATAATAAGACAGTGAGACTTGTTTACGGCATGTCATACAGGATCGTTTGTAACTCAGAAGAAGCTGAGGAAGTTGCACTCGAGGTCTTTGTGTACTTATGGAAATGCGCGTCCCAATACGATCCTGAGCTGAGTAAGCCTCTTACCTGGCTACTAATGATCACCAGGAGCCGGGCGATAGATAAGATTAGAAAAAGCGCAAGGGCAGTGCAGATAGATGACGGCACAGACGAGAATCTTGTAACCGACACACAAAGCCCCGAGGATACGTACATCTCATCTGAGAGAAGAACTATACTTAGAAACGCTATGTCGCAGCTTACTGATAAACAAAAAAAAGTAATCGAGCTTTCGTACTATCAACAGTTCAGCCACAGTGAAATCTCTGAACGGGTGGGTATTCCGGTAGGATCGGTTAAAAGCACTATCAGGGTTGCAATGGTTAAACTGAAGAATACGATTAAAGCAGAACAAGGACGATTAAATGTCGCGGAAGTACACTGATGAGGATATTCAGGATTTGGCCGCTTCCCACGCATTAGGACGGAAACAATATTAGTAAAAAGCCCTGCCTCATTCTAGCTTATAAATAATAGAGGGCTTTGACTCCCTTTTTCTACAGGCTTTGAATGACAGGCGGCATCCCCCTGCCCAGTGGAGA
>QIHJ01000050.1 GCA_003229065.1 Candidatus Dadabacteria bacterium | reverse complement strand
TATGAAAGCTTTCCCGAAACCCATTATCATTACCAGCAAATGTTTTGAGTTCGACGCCTGCCGCTATAACGGGCAGATGATCCCGAATAACCTAGTGCAGGCGCTCGAGCCGTTCGTCCGGTTCCAGCCAGTATGCCCTGAGGTTGAGATTGGACTCGGGGTTCCAAGAGACCCTATCCGCATAATAAGTAAAAAAGGTGTGAGAAACCTGATTCAGCCCTCGACCGGGCGGGACCTTAGCGGGCTTATGAACGCCTTTTCCGACAAGTACCTGGGATCACTGGGTGAAGTGGACGGGTTTATACTAAAGAGCAGCTCGCCTTCCTGCGCTATTAAGGATACAAAACTGTATCAGGGCACGGAAAACGAGAGCGCCGCCGGCAAGGGCCCTGGGTTATTCGCCGAAAAGGTACTTGAGAAATTCCCCGGAGCCGCAGTGGAAGACGAGGGGAGGCTCAGGAACCCGGCAATCAGAGAGCATTACCTTACAAGAATTTTCACGCTTGCCAGATGGAGGCGCACAAAAAAAATAGGTACGATGAAAGCGCTCGTCGATTTTCAAAGCGACAACAAATTCATGCTGATGTCCTATAACCAAAAAGAAATGAAAGAGCTTGGCCGGATAGTTGCGAACAAGGAGCAGAAACCAATTAATGAGACCTTAGAGATATACGATACGCACCTCCGGAAAGCCCTGTCCAGAACCCCACGGAGGAATTCGAACATAAACGTGCTTATGCACGCCTTAGATTATTTCTCGGAGGTGCTCACTGCAAAAGAGAAGAGATTCTTCCTGGGACTACTTGAGAATTACAAGAATGAAAAGACTACACTCGGCCCGCTGCAATCGGTGATGGAGTCGTGGATTATAAAGTACGACGAACCTTACCTTGCCGGACAAACCTATTTTCATCCCTATCCGGTGGAGCTTGTTGAGGCGGGGGGTTAGAATTCTCTTCGGATTCCGATACTTTACTCTCCTGCAATAACACTGTTAGAAATTCTTTTAAGAAATGCGGAGAAAATGTGTTACATTTACATATGATGGGGCTCAGGTTACTAAATATACTTCTAATATCTTCCATTCTTTTTGCGGTGAGCTGCGGCGGTGGGAGCGTTTATGTTCCCAGGTCTTATGAAGTCAAAGACCCTCCGCCCACTAAAACAAGCTCCCGGAAAAAACCGTCTAAAAAACCCTCTGAGCTCAAATCAAACGAGTTCACGGCTCCCTATAACGAGGTATGGGTTGCAGCGATTGAGAGCGTGAAGTGGCTTCAGTGGCCCCCTGCATTCGTGGACGAGGCACGCGGCGTAATAAGGCTAAAGGAAGCCTATGTATACCGCAAATCGGGCAAGTTGTTCAGGACCTACACATGGCCCTCAAAGGGAGCTCTTCAGACCTCGGACATAAATGACTATGTAGAAAAAGTCGGGCGTTACAGGCCCAAGACCGGACAGACTGTTTTTACTCAGGAGAACTTAAAGCTGACCCTTTCCAAAAGCTCGGGCGACATTACTTCTGTAGACATCGATTATACGGTAAGGCCTTACACCTTTTCAGGTAAAATCGGGTATGAGATCGAATCAAACGGGTATATAGAATCACTTCTTCTGGAGAGGATGAGTGAGACTATCGAAGGCAGACCGCTTGCCAGGCACTAAACCATGAAATCCCTCTTGTTAGCTATCGGTATTATAATCTCGTTCGGAGCGCTGTTTTTGCTGGATAGGTATAATACGGGCGGGAAAAAAGAAGAGCCGGAAAACGATACGGTCGACAAAGACAGTATCGAGCCCTGAAACCCTTAAGGCTTGTACAACCCCATCTGTGATATTATCGCATCCATATTTTCCCCGGCAGCCTCTTTTGCCCTCTTTGTGCCTTCGCGGAGTATGTCCCTTACGTCATCCAGCCTCGCCTCATAGAAGCCCCTTCTTTCCCTGATGGGCTCGAGCAGCTCGTTTATAGCAGCCGCAAGTTTCTTTTTTACCTCGACGTCGCCCACATTACCTGTGCTGTATCGTTCTTTTAAATCATCCACTTCTTCAATATTAGTATTAAACGCGTCGTGATAAATGAAGACAGGATTTCCTTCAACAGTACCGGGGATATCTGCTCTGATACGCTTTGGGTCTGTGTACATACTCCTTACCCGCCCTTCCACTTCTATAGCGCTGTCCGAGAGGTATATACAGTTCTCAAGGCTCTTACTCATCTTGCGGTTGCCGTCTGTGCCGACGAGCCTCGAAGTCTCGCTGATCACGGGCTTGGGCTCTGTGAAGAATTCGCCGTATAGATGGTTAAAGCGGCGGGCAAGCTCGCGGGTGAGCTCTATATGGCTCAGCTGGTCATCACCTACAGGCACCTTCTGTGCTTTGAACATCAGGATGTCCGCGGCCATCAGCACCGGGTATCCGAGTAAACCGACGGAGTAGTTATCCCCGACCCCCATGTCCTGTATCTTCTCTTTCAGCGTGGGGATTCTCTCTGCCCGGGGAACACTGCAAAACATGGCGAGCACGGCATAAAGCTCGGTTATGTAGGGTATCTGGGACTGTATGTAGAAAGTCGATTTTTCCGGGTCCATCCCGACGCTAAGCCAGTCCATTACCATCTCAAGCGTGTTCTGCTCGACCTCGCCGACCTTATCGTAATGCGTCGTGAGCATATGGAGATCGGCTACCAGAAAATAGCAGTCATAGTCGTCCTGAAATTTGATTCTGTTGTTGAGTGAGCCCACGAGGTGCCCCAAATGGAGCCTGCCCGTAGGTCTGTCGCCGGTTACGAGTATAGGTTTGCCCTTGGTCATATTGTGAGTGATCCTCCGATCCTTAAAATTCCGCTTTAGCACACTAATATACACGGTCTTTAGTGTATTGATATATAGCGGATATATTGGTACATTATATCATCTTAGCTAAGTCAGTTGACTAAGCTAATACAGGAGGCCGTTATGATTAAAGTTAATATACACGAGGCCAAGACACACCTTTCCAAACTTCTTAAAAAAGTACAGAGCGGCGAGGATGTGATAATAGCAAAAGGGAATAAACCGATAGCCAGGCTCGTATTGATCGAGGAGTTAAAACCTGAACCTAAACTAGGCACTGCAAAGGGAAAGGTATATATTACGGATGATTTTGACGCCCCTCTTGAAGATTTTAAGGATTACATGCCTTGAACCTTGTTCTCGATACACATACATTCCTCTGGATAGTGACCAACGATAATAAACTTAGCACTAAAGCAAAAAAATACTATCTGGACAAAGAAAACGATAAATTCCTGAGCGGAGTAAGTATTTGGGAAATAGCCATTAAGATAAGCATGGGCAAACTCAAGATCGGTGAGCCTCTCGGCTTATTTATTGAGAAGCATGCGATTGGAAATAGTATTAAGATTCTTGAGATTAAACACACACACCTATATATACTAGAGAGTCTACCATTCCATCACAAAGACCCCTTCGACCGCGCGATTATTGCCCAGTGTATATTTGAGGGATATCAAATTATTGGGAACGATAAGGCATTTGATCCTTACCCGGTTGAGAGGGTGTGGTAAGCGGGCCTGAAGCTTGTAGCTTGAATCTATAAGCACAAAGCCAGATAAAATAATTTCATAATAAGCTCGTATTAGGTTAATTTATAACTCTACGGACAAAGGAAAAAGAAAATGACTACACAGGATACGATAGACAAACTTAAAAAATTAAGCCACGAAGTAAATGCCAATTACCATGCTGAAATCCTCGGTATTTTCGGTTCTTATGCAAGAGAGGAATATAACCAGGATAGTGATATTGATATTATTGTTAAATTTCAGGAAAGGGCATCTCTTTTGGACCAATCAGCTCTAAGTAATTTCTTGAGAGATAAATTGGGTATGAAAGTTGATGTGCTTTCAGAAAATGCCATTCGGAATGAAATAAAAGAAAGCATACAGAATAATATCATCTACTTATGAAGAGAAATACCAACCTCTTTCTCTCTGATATTATTGAAGCCGCAATGTTTATTATGGAGTTTACAAAAGATTACGAATACAATGCTTTTATACAAGATGAAAAAACCAAAAGCGCTGTATTGAGAAAACTTGAAGTAATTGGCGAAGCAGCAAAACGCGTTTTCGATGAAATAAAAGCAAAACACAGTCATATACCGTGGAAAGATTGCGTACTTTGGCATAGACTACAAATTAGTATGGCAAACCGTACAATCTGATATACCTATAATGAAAGAGGATATATCAGAAATCCTTAAAGGCTTAGATCACAGTAAATAACTTTATTGAAATTCACACAGCAAGAACTTATCTACACCATCGGACATTCCAACAGGAGTCTGGACGAGCTAGTGCGTATATTGAAGAGCCGGGAGATCGGGG
>QIHJ01000010.1 GCA_003229065.1 Candidatus Dadabacteria bacterium | reverse complement strand
CATAACTAGATTTCTATTCGACAGTATTACGCCTGTAGATGAATTTACTGCCTGGGAAAAGAATTGCCAGGGTATGAGGCCGCAGATTAAATACAAGAAATAGCTGTCGGTTCCGTATGCAGGATTTGGCTTTGCATTAAAGAAGATTCCAAAAATTATTCCATATATCGCAACCTGAGTGAGTGGGTTTATTACCGCCCAAAGAAGGCCGAACGAGCTGCCTATGTAGCGGACTTTGAGCTCCCTCACTGCCATAGTCATAAGCATATGGCGGTCCTTATAGAGATTTCTCATGAACTCTACGAATATTGTAAGCGGCTCGAATCTTCTAATCGTACTAATTATTGTTTCAGTCATCTTACAGTATCAAATTATAGTATCAAAAGAGGCAATCTATACACAAAGCCTTAATTATACTCGATTTTGCGGTTTGTTACCGAATACCAGATGCCCTTTGCAAAACCGAGGCTGAATTTTGCCTGCATTCTGAATTTTGTATTAAAGGGTATTAGATAGAGCGGCAGGTATCTAACTCCGTTTAATAGAAGCGTAAGCCATATAATAAGCGGGTATCTGCGTCTCAGTTTAGCAAACGAGTAACCGACGGCTGCCGCTTTATCCGTGTTCTTGTAAATAAGGGGTGGGTGCATGTACGAAAGCATGTTTGAGCGATGGATTTTTTTCCGAGACGCTATCAATCTCACGGTTAATTCTACATCTTCCTGACCTATGATTTGAGATACGAATCCACAAAGCTCCCGGAGCGCCTCCCTTCTGTACGCCATACACCTGTTGGTCGGAAAGTAGGGGTCATGGTAATTGTACTTGTCCAAAATTACGGAAAAGCTTGCGCTCCCGTAGGGCATTACGGCGTCTGCGCCCGTTTCCTCAAATTCGGCAGTGAGCACCTCCAGGAAGCCGCTATCGAGGATCACGGTGTCGTCGTCAAGAAACAAGATGTATTCTCCCCGGCTCTTAGATAGTGCAAAGTTTCTTGCATACCCCATAACGCCGAAATTCTCTTCAAGCGTGAAGTACCGTATATTGAGTTTATTCTCGAACTCCCGAGTTATCTCCTTTCCGTCTTCGGTACCACCCCTGTCCTCGGCCAAAATTACTTCGAAGCTGTCTTTTGCAAACTCCTGCCCGCTCAGGCAGGTCAGTACATTTCTTAAAAGCCCGGCTCTCCCATAGAAATTAATAATGCACGAGACTGCCACTGAAGCCTGTGTCTGACTGAGCTCCGCATCCCCTGTGAGCTTAAACGGGAAGAGCTTGTATAATGTTTGTAAGATGTATGATCTGGTGTCCATAGAGTCGTTGTAGATTCCGGAGTTATAGATTAAATTAGTATTCTTACTGCACTATTTGTCAAGCGTATAACTAGCCGCTAATTGCCGAACTTGATATGCGTGAAATTATGATTAGTTTAGAAGATAAAATTGAAATTTTAAAGGGCGATATAACGGAGTGTGCCGCGGAAGCTATTGTGAACGCCGCTAATACCGAGCTTGTGCTCGGAAGCGGCGTGGCGGGAGCCATTAGAAAAAACGGGGGGCCCGCTATTCAATCTGAGTGCGACGGGATCGGGCCCATACCCCTCGGAGAGGCCGCTGTCACAGGCGCCGGCAACCTAGGCGCCAGATTCGTTATTCACGCCGCAGGCATGCACCCCGGAGGCCGGGTCAGTAAAGAGTCGCTTGAGAACTCGACACGAAACTCACTTCTGAGAGCCGAGAAAAAAGGGGTTGAGACTATAGCCTTCCCTGCAATCGGAACCGGAGTCGGGGGCTATCCGCTCACACAGTGCGCAGAAGTAATGTTGGGGATAACTAGCGAGTATCTCCAGAATGAAGCGAAAATAATTGAGAAAATTTACTTTATACTTTTTGACGACAGCACATATGAGATATTCAAAGATACGCTTCAGAGGAAGCAAAATACAAAATATTAAGATTCCGCTTATGTTTAGTGGATATAATTATAGAAAATAATGTCTCAGGAAACAAGCGAAAGATTAGAAAAACTCCTGGCAGCCAGGGATCCCCATAAACTAACTATTGAAGGGGATTTTGTTCACGCTGCCGTGATGATGATATTAAAAGAAGAGAAAAAGGGGTCTTCTTTGCTCTTTATTAAAAGACCCGATAGTGACAGCGACCCGTTTTCGGGCCATGTAGCGTTTCCGGGCGGAAAGATGAAAGGTGAAGACTCTGACAAGCTTGAGACCGCGGTGCGTGAGACGCGTGAGGAAATAGGGGTAGACATTACTCACAGCGGGCGTGTGCTTGGTGAGCTGGATGATATAAATCCCAACAATCCCCGCGCCAATACATATATTGTAACTCCGTATTTATCTGTTCTTAAGGAGGAAGTTACATTTACACCTTGTGCCCGCGAGGTTGAAGAGGTCCTGTGGGTGCCGGTAAATCATCTTTTAGATGAAAAGAACTTTAAGCTCAGGCTCAGAGAAAGAGACGGAGTGCCCAGGGAAGACTACGCTTATATTTACGAGCAGTATATTATCTGGGGTATGACGGGAAGAATCCTGCGACAGTTTATTACACTCACCGGGCATCTTTTCTGATTCCTGGATTTTAACGCACTCAGATGATAGAATTCCTGGAGTAGCCAAATAATAGCGGGGGGATATTTATGAGAGGCGTAAACAAAGTAATATTAATAGGCAATCTGGGCAAGGACCCGGAGATCAGATACACGACGGGCGGCCAGGCGGTTGCGAACTTTACAATCGCGACTTCCGACAGCTATACAAACAAGGACGGGGAAAAGCAGGAAAACACGGAATGGCATAGAATAGTTGCCTGGGGCAGGTTGGCTGAGATATGCGGTGAGTACCTGACTAAGGGACGGATGGTTTATATCGAGGGTTCGCTCCGGACCCGCTCGTGGGAAGATAAAGAAGGGAATACTAGATGGACAACTGAAGTCGTGGCAAGGAGTATGGAGATGCTGAGCTCTCAGGGAAGCAGATCGGAATCACCGTCTAAAGATACTTCGAGCGCTGAAGGCGACTTTGAAATTGCGGATGATTCATTTAGTACGGACGACGACATACCTTTTTAGTGTTATCCTTTAGAAGGTACTTCAATAGACCGCCCGGTACGGGTAACTCATCTTATTCAGTCTATCTGGAGAAAAATTGAATTACACAGACAATATAAAAAGAGTTGAAAAGCCCTGGGGATATGAGCTCTGGTGGGCTCACACGGATAAATACGTAGGCAAGATACTGCATATAAACGAAGGTGAATGCCTGAGCTACCAGTATCATGTAAAGAAGGACGAAACCATATATTTACTTAGCGGGAATATGCACCTTGAGATTGAAGTGGAAGGTGAAGAGAAGAAGGAAGTCAATATGGTCCCCGGCGAATCTATAAGAATAAAACCGTATACGAAACATCGTTTCACGGCACTTTCCGAGTGTAAAGTGCTCGAGGCTTCGACGCCTGAAGTTGAGGACGTGGTAAGGCTTGAGGACAGATACGGGAGGGTCAAGAAAAACTTATGAAGCTTGCAGCCGTAGTCCTTGCAGCCGGTTTTGGACGGAGAATGAAATCCTCCATTCCCAAAGTCCTCCACCCCCTGCTCGGCCGTCCCATAATCAGATATGTACTGGACGCGGTGGGTGAGCTTTCTCCCGTACAAACAGTTCTGGTAGTAGGATACGGGGCTGAGCAAGTAAAAGATAATCTAGGTACGAAAGGAATTAAATACGCCCTTCAAAAGAAGCAGCTCGGCACTGGGCATGCAGCGTCCTGCGCCAGGGGCGAGCTTTCAAAGTTCAAGGGTAATGTTCTGATAGTAAACGGCGACTTTCCCCTAATCACCTCAAAGTCACTTAAAAAGTTTCTGAGCGCTCATGAAAAGAGCGGCTCCAAGCTTTCTGTTCTTACGGCTAATGTTGTTGACCCCTCAGGTTACGGCAGAGTTGTAATAGATAAGGCTGGGAACTTGCAGCGTATTGTAGAAGAAAAAGACGCCACGGCAGAGCAAAGAAAAATAAACGAGATAAACTCCGGCACGTATCTCGTGAACAGCGACATACTATGGTCACTTTTAAGGGCAGTTAAATCCCGCAATAAACAAAGGGAATACTATCTTACGGATATTATTGAGATCGCCCGTAAACGAAAAGTGGCTGTCACTTCAGTAAGGGTCATGGACTCAACTGAGATACTGGGCATAAACGACAGAGCTCAGCTATCTCAGATCGAGCATATAATGAGAGCGAGAGTAAACGATACGCTTATGAATTCGGGCGTTACGCTAATGGATCCGGGCTCTACTTATATATCTCCTGAAGCGGCTGTCGGACGTGATACTGTTATTTATCCCGGAACACATATTTACGGACAAACCCGAATCGGCCGGGAATCTATTATCGGCCCCCAT
>QIHJ01000122.1 GCA_003229065.1 Candidatus Dadabacteria bacterium | reverse complement strand
TAAAGTGCCGAAAATCACGCCCATTGCCAGTATCAGAAACCATACTTCTGCTACGTACTCGTTAAGTATGGTGCCCAAAGCAAAGCCCAGAAGCGGGGGTAAAATACTGTATTTGTGTAAGAAGAGACCTGTCCACTCAGTCGTTAATTTCATTACTCTTTAAGAATTATAGTAGATAGGAGTGGTTAAATACAACCGTGTCTTGGCGACAGGTTTGGTTAAGGAATTGAAACAGACAGGTTTGGTTAAGGAATTGAAACAGTTAAGCTGGACTTGTAAAAGGTGTGATGAAATATCTTATTTGGCAGATGCATGATTCCCGGTTTAAGTGCCGGAGCTTTTGATAATTACAACCGCGTAAGCCGCTATGCCCTCTCCTCTTCCGGTAAACCCCATACCGTCAGTGGTTGTAGCCTTAATTCCAAGCGATCCGGGCTCAAGCCCTGTAATGGCTGAGAGCTTTTCTTTAATGGCTCTAATGTGGGGGGAGATCCTGGGCTTCTCGCATACGACAGTACTGTCTATATTTTGAATGTCATACTTCGCATCATTCATCTTTGCCAGGGTTTCTTCTAATAGTGTCAAGCTGGAAACATCTTTCCATTTGGGATCGGAGTCCGGGAAATGGCTCCCGATATCCCCGAGCCCTAGAGCGCCGAGAAGGGCGTCGCAGATTGCGTGGGTCAGCACATCGGCGTCAGAGTGGCCGCTTAAGCCCTCTGCGTGCGGTATCTCGACCCCGCCTATAATCAGCTTTCTGCCTTCCTCGAACCTATGTGCGTCGAACCCGAATCCTATACGGTGCATGTTAATAATTCCTTTACAGTGTTTATCCCCACTTAGCCAACGATACTAATACACATCTCGGTTTTAAACAATCCCCTCTTTCAGTAATAACTCGCCTAGAATTATATCGTCCTTGGTCGTGATTTTTATATTGTACCGTGATCCCTGAACGAGCTTTACCTTTACGCCGATTCTTTCGACAAGTATAGATTCATCAGTTCCTACGTACCCGTCTTCCCGTGCGCACCTGAATGCCTCGTCTAATATTTCATAGCGGAAACCCTGTGGTGTCTGTGCAAGCCATATGCTGCTTCTCTCAAGCGTATTTTCTACATATAGCTCTGGGGACGACAGCTTCACGGTATCAGTGGCTTGTACGGCACAGATTGCGGCGCCCGATCCCGCCGCCTCATTAATTACAGCTTCAATTGTCTCAGGTTTAACAAAAGGCCGCACGCCGTCATGAACGAGCACTATATCGGGTTTATCTGTGAGTGATCTGAAACCGTTTTCGACCGAGTGCTGTCTCTCTTCGCCGCCCGGAGTGAGCTTGCTCACCTTCTCGAACTTGAACTTGTCTACTATCTCACTCTTGATGAAATCAAGCCAGTCATGAGGAACCACTACTACAATTTCTCCTATGGAGTCACAGCCCGAGAAGATTCTGATCGAATGCGCCAATAGAGGCTCACCGTTTAGGGGTGCGAGTTGCTTGGGTATCCCGCCACCCCCTTCACCGAACCTCTTTCCTGAGCCTGCTGCTGTAATAATTGCAGCTGTCGAGATATCAGCCACGGATATCGGAAACCATATGTTTTCTACCCGTTTCCTTGACCTTGGAGAAGATCATTCTTCCTGTCGGAGTTTGAAGAACACTGGTTACGGAGACTTGAATCTCATCGCCCATATGTCTCTTAGCTTCATCCACTACGACCATAGTGCCGTCTTCCAGATATCCGACTCCCTGGTTATCTTCCTTCCCTTCCTTTACTACGTGTATGGTCATTGTCTCTCCAGGCAGGACAACGGGCTTAAGCGCGTTTGAGAGCTGGTTCAGGTTCAGTACCTTTACGTTTTGGAGCCCGGCGACTTTGTTTAAATTAAAATCATTTGTGATAATGATGCCCTTTAGGTTGTTTGCAAGCTCAACCAGCTTAAGGTCAGCTTCTTTTATATTGGGGAAATCATGGTTAGTGATTTTGATTGAAACATTCGGGATCTCTTGCTGCATTCTCTTTAACACATCGAGTCCGCGTCTTCCGCGTACGCGTTTAATCGGCTCGGAGGAGTCGGCTATGTGCTGTAGTTCCTTAATAATAAACCTGGGGATTATCATGGTGCCGTTAATAAATCCAGCCTCCGCCACATCAGCGATCCTGCCGTCTATTATCACACTCGTATCTAGGATCTTCGTCTCACCCGTATTTTTAGAACCTGCCCTCGTGCGGCTCCCCGCCTGCATGGTTTCTTTCCCTTTTTTAAATCCGAGAGTTACGCCAATGTTGAGAAGTACGAAGAAGAACGCTGCTGAAACAAACGGGAGCACGCTCCCCGGTATGGAAAACCCGGACAACACGCTATTTAGGGCAAAGAATACTATTGAAGCCGATGCTATACCTATTGCAGCGCCCTGGAAACCCCTGGCGCTCGTTTTCTTTAATAAACCCTCGACTCCCCATGCAAGCCCTACGGTGATTATGCCGAAAAGCAGGCCCGCTACTGCAGAAACTATAAGACTGTACTCAGACTGCGCTATTGCAAAAGCTGCTAGTGCGCCTAGAACGAAAAATATAATCTTTAATATCATATCTACCTCACCTCGATCTCTGCCCCTCTTGCGTGGATCCGGTTAAAATTAAATATATGTAAAAGCTCAAGTTTTCACAAGGATATGAAAAACCCGACTCTAAGAGTGCCTTCTTTATCCGGACTTACTTAAATCTAATCGGCTGAACCGGCAAGAGAGATAGAGAGTATTTTGTGTAAACAGCTCCTAAGACTGGCCGCTGTTTACGATTTCAATTACTTTTACTATCTCATCTACTACTCTTGAATATTTACTCCTGCCGTATCCGGGCTCTTTTGCCCTTCCATCTATACCTACGTCGGCAAGGGTTTCTCCCGTCGTACTGTCAATCAGAGTTACCCACACCTGAACAGACATCTTTCCCTTGTCCTTAATTCCTCTGAATGCATACTCGCAATATTTACATCCCCGAACATAGCCGCTTACGGTACCCCTGACAATCAACACTCTTTCGTCAAGCTCTGCGCTATTTAGCGCGCCTCGGCTTATAATCTTGAACTGATTGTCCTTTCTAAGCTCCTCAGCAACCATGCTTGCTATCTCAGAGCCCGAATCGTAAGGTACCCATTCTAGATCGGTCTTTCTGAAATCAGGGATCACGATCACCTGATAGCTCTCGGATTTTACTTCGGGCGCCTGGTAAACATTCACGTTGGTGGGCGTACAGCCCAAAAATGAGAGGAAAATTAGGATTACGCTAATATGTATCCAATTACGAAACATTCCATTCCTCCTTACATATAATCCTATATATTGTATACGAATTTGAGATTAGTAAAAGAGTCTTGGGATTTTAACTTGTGGCCGTTGCTATAAAAATTTTATCTTTGCAAATTCGAACCCTGTAATGGTACAGAATAGTTACTTACATATAATTAGGTTCCGGCTTGTTATTCTATATCAGAATTGCGTATAATGACATTTCAATTATTAAGCTCTTTTTGATTACTACGAGAACATTAAATGAGTGTTTATAACCTTATAAGCTTCCTGGGCATATTCGTGCTGCTTTCGGCCGCATGGATTTTATCGTCCAACAAGAGGAATATCAATTTTAGAGTAATAATATGGGGAATAGGGCTTCAGCTGGTTTTCGGCGCGTTTGTTTTTCTCCTTCCGGTAGGGGCAAAATTCTTTTTGTATTTAAACGATATTGTCGTGGTTGTGCTGGATTCAGCCTCGGCGGGCGCAGAGTTTCTCTTCGGGAGGCTTGCTCTCCCCCCCCGGGACGAATAACGATCAGGGGGAGGAATCGCTCGGGTTCTTTCTCGCATTTCAGGCTTTTCCTACGATTATCTTTTTTTCCGCCTTAATTTCCATACTCTATTACTACAATATAATGCAGCGTGTGATAAAAGGCTTCGCACACGTTTTCACACGCACAATGAGGATATCGGGAGCTGAATCACTCTCTGCGGCAAGTAATATTTTCGTGGGTATCGAGTCTTTACTTACTATAAAGCCGTATCTGGATAAAATGACCCGCTCTGAGCTCTGTACGGTGCTTACTGTGGGTATGGCAACAGTGTCCTCTAATATCCTGGCTCTCTATGTATTCAGCTTACAGAGCCAGTTCCCCACAATAGCGGCGCATTTGATCTCGGCTTCGATACTCTCAGCGCCAGCTGCGCTGGTAATGTCAAAGATCCTTCTCCCCGAAGACTCGGTTCCGGAAACGCTCGGGATGAAGGTCGATCCCTATACTGAAAGAGAAGGTAGTTTGTTCGAGGCCGTGATCAACGGCTCGGAGAGCGGCGTGAGGCTCATTATCGGGATCGTAGCGCTCCTGATTGCGGTTCTTGGGCTGGTAGCGCTCTTGGACCTGGTAGTAGGCGGTCTCGGCGGGCACGTTAACCACTTGATAGGCCTCGATATCGACTGGACTCTGAAGGGTCTTCTCGGATATCTGTTCTACCCGGCAACTATTGTAATAGGTGTGCCGTACTCAGACGCCTATACAATTTCAAAGATAATCGGAGAGCGTACGATATTGACCGAGGTTGTATCTTATCAGGATCTGGCGCGCGCAATGGAACAAGGTCTGATCCGGGACCCGCGCTCCCCCGTAGTG
>QIHJ01000139.1 GCA_003229065.1 Candidatus Dadabacteria bacterium | reverse complement strand
ATACTTAGGTTCCCGACACCATTTGCCAGGAAATGGGTAAAGGAGCAGCACATCTTAAAACGTTTCCTGCGCGATTTTAAACCCGGAGGGAGTTCAAGCCCGAAATATAATCCTCTTGATCATTCAGAATGAATTGAGCGCGTATAGGGTTATGCTCATAAGCGGAGGAGAATGTACTGCGGTATAGATGAATCTTTGTCTCCGCAGCTTTTAATAATTTTTACAGCGCTCTTGTCCTGCCTGATTTTGACTCTATGCGTTTTGTTATCGGATTGCGAAAGAAATTTGATTGTGTATTTCTTATCGCCTTTTTTCGAGTTTGTGAAGATAAATTCTGAAATTTCCGAGACGCCGGTCTCTTTTCTCAAATAATATTCCGCAGCCTGCACTTCGCCACAGTGGCACGAGCGGCCCCGGTAGCTTGATATATTAACTTTTCCCTCTTCATACTGCTTCATCAATTCCTCGGCAACCTTACCCTCTCTTACGCGTCCGTAAACCAGGCCGTCCGGAAGGCATACAAAAGTCGAGGCGAACCTGTGTCCGCCTATATGGTTTGCTTCCCATGTCTGCTGCGCGTATTTGCCCTCGGCAATATCCAGATAAACCGGCATTCCGATCTTGCCGCAGCATCTGTCGTACTCGCCGTTTGTGCAAACGATAAATATTTTCTCATTAGAAATGTGTTTTTCGGATTTTAGAATTTTCTTGATATTAAGCGATAGCAGGTCTTCGTAGCTGTTAAAATTAAATTCGTATAGTCTGGGGTCGGTTTCATCCGATACCGCAATATAAAATCTTAGCTGCCTGTCCGGATTCTTTTGTTTTTTTATAAGCTGAATGCGTGAGCTAGGCGCCGATTTTACCCCTTTATTCAGAAAGGATTTTACGGCTTTTGGTATCTTGCTGTCTTTATACGCTTTGCCCGACCAATGCCCTCTGTATTCAAGTAAAAACCATACATCCACCCTTGGAGCTGTTCCATACATCCTCTCTTTTGATTCAAGCGAGCTTTCATGGCAAGGTTTCTTATTTTTAATTCGCATATTCTTCTATTTTTGTAGGGAGTGTTATATCCGCTCGATGATAGTTGCAGTTGCCATACCGTGGCCTATACACATTACCTGAAGACCCATGCGCCCGTCTATTCTTTCAAGCTCATAGAGGAGCTTTATCATCAGTACCGCTCCGGTTGCTCCAAGGGGGTGGCCGTGCGCTATTGCGCCGCCGTTCGGGTTTACTCTATCCATATCCGGTTTAAATTCCTTTGCCCAGGCGAGCACAACGCACGCGAAGGCCTCATTTATCTCAATCACATCTATATCCGGCAGGCTGAGCCCGGCTCTCTTGAGTGCCTCCTTAGTCGCCGGGATGACTTCCATAAGCTGCATCTTCGGGTCGCCTCCGACAGCCACTCTGGCCCGGAATTTTGCTCGCGGCTTGAGTCCGTCGGATACTGCAGCTTCCCTGTCGGCTATGAGCAAAGCCCCCGCCCCGTCGGAAATCTGGCTCGCGTTGGCCGCGGTGATTACGCCGTCCTCTCTAAAAATCGGTAACAGCTGAGACATCTTCTCAAGCTCAGGCTTAAAGCGTATTCCCTCGTCGTAATCCAATTTAAATTTGTTGCCTTCCCTATCGAGTCCGTCTACAGGAATTATCTGGGGTTTAAAAGATCCGGATTTGGCGGCGCGGGCGGCCCTTAAATGGCTCTGGAAGCCGTATTTGTCGAGCTCTTCTCTACTCAGTCCGTATTCCTCTGCAATACGCTCCGCCGACTCTCCCTGATGAAGCATCTCGTATTTATTGAATATCTCCGGATTCAGGTTCTGGTATCCGCCTTCGACGTCTGAGAACATAGGCACACGGGTCATTGATTCCACTCCACCCGCTATTACATAATCGTGGTCTCCTGCAGCTATCGCTTGAGCCGCGAAGTGTACCGCCTGCTGGCTCGAGCCGCACATACGGTTCAGCGTGACCGAAGGTACAGTCTCCGGAAGCTCAGAGAGAAGCACCGATAACCTTCCGATATTTGCTCCCTGCTCTCCCACCTGAGTGACGCAGCCAGTGATCACGTCATCTATGAGACCGCCGCTTATGCCGGTTCGATTTAGCAGCTCGTCTATGACCAGCGCGTAAAGCGTATCGGGTCTGATCTCTCTATACGCGCCTCTGTTCCTTCCGACCGGCGTCCTTATTGTATCTAAAATTACGGGTTCTCTCATAATGTCAGCTCTTAGTAAGCTCCTTTACCATAACTACGCGCTGTATTTCGTTTGTGCCCTCGTATATCTGGAGTATCTTGGCGTCGCGCATGAGTTTCTCCAGCGGGTACTCTTCGCTGTACCCATAGCCGCCGTGTATCTGAACTGCTTCCGTGGCGGCCCACATCGCGGTATCGGAGGCAAAGGTCTTAGCGTATGAGGCTTCGAGCGTATTGCGCTCGTCACGGGCGGCCTTCACGGCGGCATCATAGGTGAGCAGCCTTGCCGCCTGAGTGCGCATACCCATATCGGCAATCTTAAAGCTCACACCCTGAAAATCGATTATAGGCTTGCCGAATGCCTCGCGCTCCTTTGAATAGCCTATACACTCATCAAGCGAGCGTTGAGAGATCCCAACCCCCATCGCCGCTACGGCAGGCCGCGAGTGGTCAAAAGTCTTCATTGCTATTTTAAACCCCTCACCCACATTCCCCAAAAGTGATTCCGAAGGAAGCTCCACATTATTAAAATTAACCTCACATGCGTCTGTTGCCTTCTGACCCATCTTGGGAAGCTTCTTTGAAACGGATACTCCGGGCAGCTCTCTATCAACCAAGAACGCGCTTATGCCCCTTGTCCTGGCCCCGGGGTCGGTTTTAGCGAATACGACAAAAAAAGACGCTTGCTGTGCGTTAGTTATCCAAGTTTTCTGTCCGTTTAGAATGTAGCGGTCCTTTACTTTCTTCGCCGTGGAGCTCATCGAAGCCACATCGGAACCTCCCCCGGGCTCCGTAACGCAGTAAGAGCCGAATCCCTCTGCTAGCAGGCCGAGGTACTTTTTCTTTTGCTCCTCGGTGCCGGCTATCAAGATCGGCTGGGACATCAGAGTGCTCATTGCAACCCCTCCGACCGTAATACCGGTGCACGCCCAGGAAAGCTCTTGTGTTACTATTACCATCTCCACAGCCGAGAGTCCCGAGCCCCCGTATTTTTCCGGTATTACAACGTTTATTAAGCCGAGCTCACGCGCTTTTGCCTGTATATCGTGAGGGAATTCCTCTTTTTTATCGTAAAGATGGGAAACGGGAGCAATCTCCTTTCGGGCAAACTCTCTCGCGACGCTTTTAATCATTAACTGTTCTTTGCTAAAATTCATTCGGGTTATTCCTTCCAGTTAGAAAATAGCATAAAAAATGATATTTTACAGCAAAGGAAAAATATCATTACAAATCAATACAAAAAGGAAACGATATGGATAAATATGTTATCGGACTCGATATAGGCGGGACGAATATGAGGGGCGCGTTACTTGACGGAAACGAAGAGCAGGTCGATGAGCTGAAGGTCCCCTCACAAGCGCACTTTGGGATAGAGAGGCTCGTTGATAACCTTATAGAGCTCGTCGAGAGGATTCGGGGGAGTAAAACCATCTACGGTATCGGCTTGGGAATACCAGGAATAATTGACTCGGCAAAAGGGGTTATAACAGCGGCCCCAAATATAGCGCATGTAAAAGATTATCCTATAAGAAGCGTGCTGAACGACAGGTTGGGCGCGGATATCAACCTTGTTATAGAAAACGACGCCAATATGGTGGGGCTCGGGGAATGGCGCAAAGGGGCCGGGAAAGAAGTGGATTCGATGATTATGATTACTATCGGAACAGGGCTAGGAGGGGGGCTGATACTCGACGGGGAGCTTTGGAGCGGAGCCCACGGCATGGGGGGTGAAATCGGGCATATGACGATAAACCCCGAGGGCCCGCTTTGTAATTGCGGCAGCTACGGGTGTCTTGAAACCTATGCGTCGGCTGTCGCTATAAGGCGTATGGTAGCGGAAGCGCTCTCTGACGGGAGTGTCGCTACATCTCTCAGGGATAAGGTAAGAGATGCGGGCCCCGCAGATATACCGGAGCTTGTTATGGAGGCCGCCCTCGGCGGGGATGAGGTTGCATTAGGCATTTGGCAGGCGCTCGGAAAGGCGCTCGGAATAGCCATTGCCTCCCTTCAGAATCTGCTTGACGTGGATATGGTAGTGCTGGGCGGGGGCATTGCAAACGCCTGGGATTTTTTCATTCGCACGGCTGAAGAGGAAGCAGCTCTCAGGGGCTTTAGTGCGCCTATGGAGAAGCTGTCCATAGAAAAGAGCGTCCTCGGAGACGATGCCGGTATATTAGGCGCCGGGTATTTAGCGCTGAAAAAATAATCCTTGGAACGAGTCTCTTATAAATAGTCTTTCAGGACGAGCTTGAACCTTAGCGTCTCTTCACCTTCGGATTTTACCTTAGCCCGCTCATCTATCCTCATACCGCCTATCCAGAAGATCTCTCCTTGACTTAAGAATATCGGCACCCTGTTTCTCAGGAATCTCGGCAGCTTCACGTCCGTAAAGTAATCCTGTACTTTTTTAAACTTATTCAT
>QIHJ01000355.1 GCA_003229065.1 Candidatus Dadabacteria bacterium | reverse complement strand
ACCGGGAGTCATAATGTCTCAGTAATTGATATTGCTACCAACAATGTAATCGACACTATACCGGTCGGTTTAAATCCCCGAGCGGTTGCAGTAAGTCCTGATGGCAATTTCGTGTATGTTGTAAACTTCACAGATGCAACTGTCTCTGTTATAAGAACACGCGATCATAGCGTTGTGGATACGGTCCCTGTTGGACTCGCCCCCCAGGGCATAGCGGTGAGTCCGGACAGTAGATTCGTATATGTATCCAATACGGGTGACGATGCCGTATCAGTCATCAGAGCGTCTACAAATACCGTTATAGATACAATAACAATAGCAATGTCGCCAATCGGTCTGCATTTCACCCCGGATGGGCAATTTGTCTACGTGGCGACTGTGGATAGCAACGACGTATCTATCATTAGGACGTCGGATAATTCGGTTATTGGCTCTGTTCCCGTGGGGGGTGACCCTGTGGGTCTGGAAGTTTCCCCGGACGGTAATTTTGTCTACGTTACTGTTCAAACCAGTAATAATGTCACAGTAATAAGGACATCCGACAACACTGTTGTCGATACAATACCACTAGCGGTAACAGCAACCCCGTTTGGGCTGACATTTACACCTGACGGCAAGTTCGTATATGTTGCTAATCCGGGGGGATCAGCGGACGTGACAGTAATCAGGACATCAACTAATACTATAATTACAACAATACCGGTAGTTGGAGGACCACTTGGAATTGATGTAACGCCTGAGGGTAATTTCGTCTACGTTACAGTACAAGGCACAAATAAAGCTACAGTAATAAGAACATCTGATAACGTTATAGTTAAGGAGGTAGCGGTCGGATTGGGCCCCGACTCTTTTGGGAAATTCATTTCTACCGGCCCCCAGCCCAGAATCGCTAATATCCCGACTCTCAGTGAATGGGGACTCATAACCATGGCTGGATTATTGGGGATAGTTGGATTTATGGTTATAAGAAGAAGAAAGGCAGCCGCTTAAAGTCTAAAGATATTTCAATTTAAACACTTCAGGGGTGCATCGGCTCCATTTTTTTGTTTCTCAGGCGCTTTATACGCCATCCCGGATACTGAATTGATTCTGAAATGAATTCAGGACAGGGTTAAGCACAAGCCCGGGATCTCATCTTTATCAGTTGTCATTCTGAACGAAGTGAAGAATCTCTCTTTTTGTAGTCATTCCGGGCTGCTAAATTTTATTCCTGCGGGCATCGCTGTAAAACACCCGCTCACCCTGAGCGCATACGAAGTATGCAGTCGAAGGGTCGCCTCGGTCCTCTTATTTTATTCCTGCCCCGGCATCGCTGTGAAGCGCTCGCCTATGTCCCCACCGGGATCTCATCTTTTTTTTAAGTTGTCATTGCGAGCGGAGCGAAGCAATCTCCGACAATATTGCTCCCAAGCCACATCTTGTCATTCCTGAACGCATTCATCAGGAATCCATTTCTTTTAAGTCGTCATCCCGGACCCCGACCCGGGATCTCATCCTTCAAGTTGTCATTCTGAGGAACATAGTGACGAAGAATCCCTCTTTTGCCTTTTTATCTTCCCACTTTTGCAAAGGGGAACTGTTTCGAGCAAGCAACAGTTCTGAGCGAGTGAAGAGCTGGTCTCCGATCTGTAAATGCAACGATGTAATTGATCATTGGGAAAATTAAGTGAAACCAAAACAAGGAGGGATTTGTCTTTTGCCGTCATTGCTGTAGATGTTATCTAATTCGGGGACAGAATTCTTTAGGATGTAAGATTAATCTAAAGAAGAGGATTTTGCCATGCGAATAAACACCCAAGACCTGACACTGAAGAGGAACTATCTACAGAAGCACAGATTTTTGATAAAGGAGTACGAGCTGATAAAAGCTATGGAGCACTCTGAGTACCGGTACGTTCAGGATTTTTACCGGGCCCACCACACGGACCGAAGGAGTTTTCTCAAGTACTACAACCGCTACAAGCAGAGCGGGTGCGAGGAGTACCTCCTTCCCAAAAAGCGCGGCCCCAAGTTCAAAACCCGCCGCACGCTCCCTCACATAGAGCAAAAGGTGGTGGAGCTCCGTCTCAAGGGCAACGGGCGCTACGAGATACACCGCATACTCAAGCCCACACTCAAGCACTGTACACCCTCACCGTCCACGATATATAATATACTCAGGCGAAAGAGGCTAAATCGTCTCAGGCCTCAGGAGAAATTGGAGAGGAGAAGGATAATAAGTAAGAAAGCAGGGGAGTTGGGACACATAGATGTACATCATCTGAGCCGGGACCTCATACTCGGGCAGCACAGGAAGCTCTATCTGGTGTGCGTGCTCGACGGGATACAGTTCGAGAGGGTGCTCACGGACAACTGGCCGGAGTTCGGGACAAGGGAATCGAAGAAGAAGACGGAGCACCCGTTTGAGAGGATGCTGATGGAGATTGGGGTGAAGCACAACTGCACGAGACCGTACCGACCTCAGACCAACGGGAAGGTGGAGAGGTTCTGGAGGCCGCTCAATTACGACCTCATAGAGGAGACCACTTTCGAATCGGAAGAGGAGTTCGGGAACCTGCTCTTGATGAAAAAAAATGTTTGATATACTCCCCCCATAATTTGGGAGATGGAGTGAGGAATCAGCCCGTTCCCGACTTCTGTTGCTTCTCCAAGGCTTCCAGTCGTTTTTCAATCTGACCGAGCTTGTACAGAATGTAGATATGGGTCTTTTTGGCGTCTATACCGACCGGACTATCCTCACTATGAATCATCTCGGCTATCCGGGCGTATGTTTTTTCATCTATATCTATATCCATGATAACTCTCTCCTTTACTTGGATAATTCTCTCTTGCCCCTGATCGGTAACTTGTTATCACCTGTCGGGTTAAGTGCTTCTATTTGAGCGTAACATTTTATTCTATGATGCCGCAATTATTTGTCGTAAGGATTTACTTAAAAAAGACGACCTTACGAGTCTATATATAAGATGATTCTATAATTTTAACGCATAAGATTAATATTTAAAATTGCGGAAGATAATGACAATTGGCATTGTTGCGGTATTTTGATTATATTAGGATTCTGATTTAAATCATGGGAGAAGCGTCTTGGGTGTAACTGACGAGCAGATTAATTATCTTGAGGACATGGCAAACCACATCCGAGAGGACGTGATAAAGATGCTTGTAGAGGCGGGGTCAGGCCATTCTGCCGGGGCATTGGGTACGGCGGATATATTCGCGACGCTCTACTTCCACGTTATGAAGCACGACCCAAAGAACCCCGACTGGGAAGAAAGAGACAGGTTCGTTTTGAGTAACGCCCACATCTGCCCTGTACTCTACGCGACGCTTGCCGAAGCGGGGTACTTTCCCAAAGAAGAGATAATGACGCTCAGGAAGCTCGGCTCCAGACTCCAGGGACACCCCCACAGGGGTACGCTGCCGGGGCTTGAAGCCTCGGGAGGACCGCTCGCTCAGGGGATATCGATTGCAGCCGGCATGGCCGTCGCGGGCAAGATGGACGGCAAGCGCTCAAAGCTATACTGCATGGTCGGCGACGGCGAGATGAACGAAGGGCAGATATGGGAAGCCCTAATGTTCATCGGTAAAAACCGTCTACACAACTTCACGCTCATTATCGACAGGAACAATATTCAGATAGACGGCTTTACAGAGGAAGTTATGCCCCTTGAGCCCCTCAAGGACAAGCTTGAATCGTTCAATTTTCATGTGATCGATACAGGCGGGCACAATATAAGGACACTGATCGAGGCGTTTGAAGAGGCAGAGGCCATATTTGAAAAACCGACGGTTCTACTTACGCACACGATACCGGGGAAAGGGGTGGATTTTATGGAATTCAAGCCCGAGTGGCACGGAAAGCCGCCAAACAAGGAAGAAGCCCGGAAGGCGCTAGCCGAGCTACGCTCCCTCGGCGGCAAGATAACATGCGAACATGAGTAAGAAACTAAACGAGAAATTGCAGCTAGCCGGGAATATCTTCGATACCCCCGAGCAAATTCCGCAGCGTAACGGCTACGGGGACGGCGTCGTAGAGGCAGGCGAGACAAACGAGAACATTGTAGTGCTCTGCTGCGACCTTACCGAGTCCACACGCTCTGCCAAGTTCGAAGAGGCCTTTCCCGAGCGTTTCGTTGAAGTAGGAATAGCTGAGCAGAATATGGCCGGCATAGCAGCAGGCCTTTCGTTTTCAGGCAAGGTTCCGTATATGTCCTCATACGCCACATTCAACCCGGGTAGGAATTGGGACCAGATACGGGTCAGTATTTGCTACAGCATGGCCAATGTAAAAATTATGGGCGCGCACGCGGGCATTTCCGTCGGCCCGGACGGTGCTACTCACCAGGCCCTTGAAGATATCGCCATCACCAGAGTACTCCCCAACTTGAATGTCATAGTCCCGTGTGATTACTGGGAGACCAAAAAAGCCGCAATTCAAATGGCGGGGATAGAAGAGCCGTTTTATATGCGCTTCGGAAGAGAAAAGGTCCC
>QIHJ01000354.1 GCA_003229065.1 Candidatus Dadabacteria bacterium | reverse complement strand
GGCACTTCAAGTACAGCTTCCCCAATCGGTTCGGCGGATGAGCTGCCGGAGACGAGTCTCAATTTGGTTCTATTGGGAACGATTATGAATCCGGACGCAAAATCAGTTGCTATAATCAAAAACGCTGACAATAGTAAAGTTCAGGGATACAGGGGCGGGGACAAAATAGATATAATCAAACAAGAGAGGGTTAAATTAGTAAAGGTAAAGAACTGTAAAGCTGTTATTGAAAGAATCGGAAAGCCGCATGAAACGATAAAATGCAAAAATCTTGGGGACGATGTCGTATCTACGGCAAAGATCAGCAAACGGGGAAATAAAAAGAATAACCGGGCAAATAAAAGGAATAAGAAAGATAAAGAAGATATAAAAGAAGAAACCGGAGATGAGGGGATAAACAAATTAGGCGAAAACGAATACGAGATAAGCCGAGAGACTCTCGAGGAGGTCTTAGGCGACCCGACCCAGATTGTGCAGGAGGCCAGAGTTATACCGCAGAAAGACGGCCTCAGGTTCTTCGGAATACGCTCAAACAGTATTTTTTGGAAGATAGGAATTAAAAACGGAGATACTTTACACAAAATAAATAATGTCGAGCTAAACGATGTCGAAAGGGCTTTGGGAGTGTTCGAAGAGCTTAGAGGGGAAAACAACTTCACTATCGAATACACAAGAGCCGGACAAAAGTACACAAACGAATATACCGTAACCGAGTAAATATCTATTTAAAGAGGCAAGTTATTCTTGACTTTCACCCATGCGTGAGAGACCTTATTGAATACTAGAGCACTGACAAGCGCCCTCCAAGTGAGGGTTAAATTATGGTGAGGTTTTAATGATAAGAGGAATTTTCATAAATGTTTTAATTCTAGGCTTTTTACTGACTCTATATATATACATTAACACAAATAATAACGAGACAATCATACAAGAAAACTTCGCTCAAACGACAGAGCTGGAAGATACGGCATCCGATTACGAGGGCACAAGCGCTGACATCAGCTATAAAATAGAGGTAGGTGACTCCCTCTCTACAATCGGAGATAAGTTTCAGGTCTCAGTGAATGATATAAGGGAATTAAACGGTCTGAGAGATAATGTAATAGTCGCTGGTGATTACATAGACATTCCCCAGATCCCAAGTCAAAACTCCCCAGGGGACGCTTCTCAAGGCAATAATATAGTACTGGCTCAGGCGTATGAAGGAGTAGAGGATCAAAATGAAGATGTTCAGGCTCCTGATGGGAATATTGATACTCGGGAGAATCAGGCATCCCAGGACCTGAGAGCACAGGAAGAACGTAAGGCAGAGCGCGAAAGAAGACGTCAGGAGATGATGCAAAAGAGAGAGGAGCTTCAAAAAAAGAGGTTAGAGCAAAGAAACGGGAAGTCCGAAACTGTGTCTGAGCCTGACACAGGAGAACCAAAATCACCCGACGCTCCGGATGAGATAATTATTACTGACGGTGAAATCGTAAATCTCCAGGCAGAGATGGACATACAAGAACTTATTCAAACCATTAGCGAGATTACATCAGAAAACTTCATCCTTGACGAATCTGTCAAAGGAAAGAAGGTCACGATCATAGCGCCGGGCGGGTTCAAGCGAGAAAACGCTATGAGGCTTTTTGAGACTATTCTAAGCTTAAACGGATTCTCGATAGTTAAAAAAGACGACATTAATATTATAGTACCCAAAAGAGACATCAAGATTAAAAGTATCCCTACAGAAGTAGGAACCGAATACGGAGAGCCTTCCGACAGATTTATCACCAGACTCATTCAACTGGACAATATCAAAGCCAACGACGCCGCAAACATATTAAAGCCCCTCATATCCAGGGAAGGGGACGTAGTGGTTTACCCGGCCTTGAATATGCTTATCATTATTGAAACAGTCGACAATCTGAATAGAGTGCTGAAGATTATTGAGAATCTCGACGTTGAGACCGAGATAGAATTTATCAAAATAGAAAACGCCGAAGCATCCGAAGTAGCTACCAAGCTTGTTGAGATATTCGCAGGCACAGGCGGCTCTACTTCATCAGCTACCCGTACTACAAGGACGGCTGAACGGCAAACCTCTACACAGAGAAGCCGTAGCTCTACAAGCAGGAGCACACAGTCAAGAGCTCAGCAGCCTGCAATCAGCTCTCAGTCCACGGCCGATTCCTCAGCCGTAGGATTTAAGGTAATAACTGATGAGAGGACTAATTCACTCATAATAATCGCCTATCCCGAAGACATGGCTAAGATTAAGGCCGTAGTTGAAATACTCGACGTAAAAACAGATATACCAGAAGACGGCATATTCGTCATTCGGGTGCTAAATGCGGATGCAGAGCAGTTAGTCGGTGTCTTATCCGCGCTATTTGGCGGAGGAGTAGGGGGTTTTGGAAGGGGCGCGATCTCGCAGAGAACTCAGGGCATAGGCTCAAGGGGTACATTCGGAGGAGGTCGGGGTACATTCGGAGGTCAGAGTACATTCGGAGGTCTAGGCGGACAGACAGGAATCGGCACCGGCACAGGACGATCGAGACAGAACATACAACGACAAGCCACTACAGGGCTATCAAGCGTAGTCGCCCAGACCGCTGGGCTCAGGATCACGGCAGACTCGGCTACAAACTCCGTAATAGTAATAGGGTCTAGAAGAGACTACGAGACCATAAAAGAAGTAATAGATAAGCTCGACATAAGAAGGAAGCAGGTGTTCGTCGAAGCTGCGATACTGGAAGTAAGCCTCGACAAGCTCCGTTCGTTCGGCACAAACCTGAGCATCGGGTTTACGGTAAACGACAGCACTCTGGGTTTCGGCGGCACGGTGCTCCCGGGTGTCCCGAGCTTACTCGGCGTTGCAGCGAACCCCGAAGCCTCCGTAAACCTGCTTGGAAGCCTTTCGGGGCTATTCCTGGGCGTTGTGGGAGAGGAAGTTGACCCTGACGGCTCGGGACCGATTCCACCCATACCCTCCTTCACCGCTCTTTTTCAGGCCATTACCTCGCTAACGGATGTAAACGTGCTTTCTACCCCGAGTATCATAACTACCGACAACGAGCCTGCGGAAATTATTGTTGCAGACGTAATACCTTTTCCCACAGGAAGCACCGTAGGGGACGGGGGCGTCACAGTGCAGACAATTGATAGAGAGCCCGTTGGTATCAGGCTTTCCATAACCCCTCAAATAAGCGAAGGAGATTTAATTAACTTAAATATACTTACCGAGGTATCGGCCATAAGAGAGACCCCGGTGGCGGGACTAAACACAGCACAGTTCGGTATCGCCACGACTACGAGAACAGCCGATTCTTCAGTGATTGTGAAAAACGGTCAAACGATAGTAATAGGCGGTTTGGTTCAGGACAGAGAGAGCATTTTGCAAAACAGGGTACCGGTGCTGGGCAGGATACCGTTTCTCGGAAATCTGTTTAAGTTTAAGCAGAGAGTGAGCCAAAAGCTCAACCTCATGATTCTCCTCACACCGAGAATCGTAGAGACAGAGCTCGATATGCAGCGTATACTGGAAGAGCGCCAAAGACGCAATATGCTTCTTCAGGAAAGGGGCTTTAATAGAGAAGAGCCCAATTGATTAATTCAGGTTATCATGAAAAGCATCCAAGAAATAATAAGCGAAAAAAATCCGGACGCGCTCGTCAAAATAGACGAGCTCCTTCAGAAAAACGGTGAGAGCTTAGAAGAAACTCTCCTTAAGTCCGAAGTTTTAAGCGAAGAGCAAGTACTCGAAATTCTATCTGAGTTTTACGAGCTCCCGTACACGCTTAGCATTTCTGAAAAAGAAATCGACCAGGAGCTCATCAAGACGCTCCCGATAAGCTTTGCCAAGAAATTCAGGCTCATCCCTTTTCAGTTGAGTGACGATAAGGTCGTCATTGTTTTCGCACCCCCTGTGGATCTCTACGCGCTGGATGAAATGAAATCTCTGTTCGGCCGTGAGATCGAGCCTGTCCTCGCTCTCAATCATGTCGTCATAAACAGCATCAACCGCATCTATGAGCGCGGGAAGGAAATGACCGAGGGAATAGACGACGATGAGACCACAGGGATCGCAGAGTACGATATACACGAGCCAAAGGACTTATTGGAGGCAGAAGACGAAGCTCCTATTATCAAGTTCGTAAACTCCCTGCTCTTTCAAGCAGTAAAAGAAAAAGCAAGCGATATTCATCTTGAATGCTTTGAAAAGGAAGTTTCCGTAAGATTTAGAAAGGACGGGTTATTACACGAAATCACGTCAGTTCCCAAAAGACTTCAGGCCTCGATAATCTCAAGGGTAAAGATCATGTCCGAGCTCGATATTGCAGAGAAGAGAAAACCGCAGGATGGGAGAATCAGGGTGAAAGTGGCGGGTAGGGATGTAGACGTCCGAATATCTACTGTGCCTACCACCTGGGGCGAGAGCGTGGTTATGAGGCTCCTCGACCGCTCATCAGTGATGCTCAGCCTGGAAGACCTCGGCCTTAGGGGGCAAAAACT
>QIHJ01000155.1 GCA_003229065.1 Candidatus Dadabacteria bacterium | reverse complement strand
AGGGGAACGGTGCTACTCCACAGAGTATGTCACAGACAGATACACGCTACTTTCACAGAGCGTGAGCTATATAAGCGCTACCATACTATCGACAGAATCCTTGAAAACGGGAATATACGAAAGTTTGTTGAATGGGTAAAGAACAAGCCGCCTGATTTTCATGTGAGGACTAAAAGCACCCATAGAAAAAGAACCAAGGGTTAAAAACATACTAAGATACAAAAATGAAGACGGAGGATGATTTCTCAATCATCCTCCGTTAGCCAAGAAGGACCCCTTGTATCCGTTCCGGACACAAGGGGTTAGGGAGGGTTACGGCCCGGATATTAGGTGGCATTATTATTACAACACGTAACAATTAATTCCGTATTCAGAAATTGTTAATCCTATGTTAATTACTCGTGCCGATTGGTACAACCACTGTGTGCTCGTTAGTACACGATTCACAAATCAGCACTCAAGCCAGATACCACTCCTACAACCCTTACAGAACTAGCTTATTCCAGACTAAAATATAAGAATCTATGAAATAACAGACGCTTACTGTAAAATGCTTATATCTATGTAATTACAGTATATTCTCTATCGACAAACCTGATGTAAAAGGAGCTACTAATGCTTGAAAGATGGTATTTACTTACTATACTTGCGACAATTTGCTTCGCGCTCGGGAGCTTCTTCGGCAAGATCGGGTCATTTAAAGACATCCCCCACCGCGTCTACTTTTTTGAAGCTATCGGTACTCTCAGTGTCTTCACCACATTTGTTCTTTTCTACAAGGACACGATTTTCAACAACTTCTCGGTCAACTTCCCGGCCCTTCTGATGGGACTCGTATGGGGCATCGGTACAGTGCTCTTCATTTTAGCTCTCAAGCACGCAAAGCTTTCGGTTCTCGTACCCTTGTCCGCCGTCTATCCTGCGCTTACCGTTGTACTCGCGCTTATATTTCTGGGCGAGCGTCTGGGACCGAGGGAGATCGTAGGCATAGGATTCGCCGTCATATCCGCAGGGCTCCTCGCAAAGACTTAACACCGCCCATGAGGATTGAATCTTAGATTATATTAATGCGGGGAATATTAATAAGAAGGAATAATCTTCCGGTGGAATCTACAGGATATCGGGCCTGTTAGTAACTATACCTTGTACCCCCCTATCCTTAAGCTCCCTGGCCTTAGCGGAATCGTTTACAACATATGTGAACAGATGTAAACCGCTTTTGCGCGCCCTTCTGACTGTATTATCCGAAATGAACCGGTGAAACGGGGCCACGGCGTCCGCACCGCAATTTACGGCATTCCTTATGGGATTTAGAGAAGCAAATGAAATCAGACCCGTTTGGATTGAAGGCTCAAGATGCTTTATTACTTTGAGACGGTTAGGGTTAAAAGATATTACAAAACTATCTTCCACCAAATCGTATTTTCTTATTTGTTTTACAATCTTATCCTCGATACCGTTTTCTTTGAGCTCTATTGCAAATCTGGTTTTCCCTCCGAACATCTCAAGCACTTCCTCCAGTGTCGGTATCTTTTCACCGTTACCGGCGTCAAGCTCCTTTAATTCGGAAAGTGTCTTGTGCTCCACCAGCCCCGAGCCGTCAGTAGTACGGTCGACCTTCCTGTCGTGTATGACAACGAGGTGAGAGTCCTGAGAGCGTCTCACGTCAAACTCGATCAAATCGGCATTCATATCAACGGCTTTATTAAAAGAAGCCAGAGTATTTTCAGGCTCGTATGCGCTTGCGCCCCTGTGGGCTATCTTCACAAAAAAATCGCTTTCATTCAATCTCATAACACTAGTATACATATATTCAGACAGGCTTTGCTATATCCTGGAAAAACTGTAGAATGCTATTTTAGATGCCTAGACTGTTTAAAGATTATATTTATCTCTTAAGGCCCGAGCAGTGGCTCAAAAACCTCCTCGTGCTTGCACCCCCCTTTTTCGGAGGGATACTGTTCTCGAGCTCCGAAATGGTTATCAGCATGATTTTGGCTTTCATTGCATTTTCACTGGCATCTTCTACCGCTTACGTTACAAACGACATATCGGACATAGAATCCGACAGGCTACACCCGAAAAAAAGGCTTAGACCCCTTGCGTCGGGCAGAGTAGGGGTTACGGAGGCGACAGTACTTGCAGTTTTAACACTCATTATTTCACTTGTTTTGAGTTTCTGGGTTAATAAGGGATTTTTATTGATTACTGTTGTGTATATCGTACTCAGCCTCCTATATTCCTTTTATTTCGAAAGAATAGTAATCGTAGACGCGTTTATTATTGCAATCGGGTTCGTGCTCAGGATCGAAGCCGGGGGCCTGGCATCAGGGATCGAGGTTACCAGCTGGCTGCTCCTTACCACTTTTCTTCTATCGTTACTGCTGGTTTTCGGGAAAAGGCGTTTTGAGCTCACTCTGGTTAACAATAAAGGAGTAAAGTTCAGAAAAGTATTAGCGCAGTATAATGAAAAGTTTCTGGATACGGCGCTCGGCATCTTCGCAACTTCGGCTCTGGTAACTTACTCGATATACGTCGTGGGCTCTGGGTCAAAAATATTTTTAATCACTATACCCTTCGCCTGCTACGGGATACTCAGGTATATGTATCTTGTACAAACGGATACGAGCGGAGATCCGACCGAATCACTTCTAAAAGATAAATGGCTGTTTTTATGTGTGTTTATATGGTTACTGATCACTTCTCTCATCATCTACTTTCAGGATATCTCGGGCCTGATCGAGTAACGCCTCCGGCAGCCCGCTCCGGACAGCAATTCGGGCCTCATGCTTTGCTTTTTCAATTTCACCCTGTTTAAGATAAATCTTTGCAAGAAGAAGGTTCGCCTTGCCGAAACTGTAGTAATGATTTAGAGCTTGCCTCAGATATTTCTCCGACTGAGCGTAGCTACCCAGAGGGCCTCCAAGCTCACCCTTTATAAAGAATATCAGCCCCAGGTGATAATAAGTCCTGCCGTTACTCGGATCAAACTCCCGCGCTCTGTTGAACCAGCTCTCCGCCTGCGAATAATCCTCTCTTTCGATATATACCAGCCCAAGGTTGTTGGCGGTAACGGACTTACCCCTCGGGCTGTCGCCCATCTCGGGCAATAGAGCGATCTTGTACTCTCTTATCGCGCCGTCAAATGCCCCTGTGTTAGAGAGAGCAAGCCCGTAGTTCGTATGCGGCAGCGGATCGTAGGGGGATTTCAGGGTTGCGTCCCGCCAGAGTGAAAGGTCGTCCTGCCACACAAACTGTCTCTGCACTGTTAATAAAGAAAACACTGCTACTATGATAATACCAATAGCCCATGCCAATTTCCTAAGCTCTACTCTCCTACCCGCTTGAATGAGCAGATAGCCCAAAAGCAGGCAGAGCCCGGCAGAGGGTATAAAGAGATACCGCTCAGCCATAGGCGTTGAGGCAATTGGATAAACGGCAACTAAAAGAGACGGGCTCAGGGTAATCAACACCCATAATATACTAAAAGCGGCCACATTCTCCTTTCTTTTTATAGACAAGAAGCTCACAGTGGTAAGAACCACCGCAAGAACGGATGCTGCTACGGTATAGTAAATCTCCTTTGGCACTACTGAGATAAAGGCGTTTAGGTTATTGGGGAAAACGAGCTTGTTTATATACATGAGAGTCGAGTTAAATACTGTTTTTAGTGCTTCGAAGTAAACTCCTGTGTTGGAGACTTCCTGCGCTTGCTCGGGACTGCCCGGAACCTCTGGGGCCGCACCCGAAATTACAGCCTGTCCAATTTCCGGAATATTCACAAACGCCCTGCCCCTCAAATAGAAATAGAGAATCAGCAACGCAATATAGATCGGGTATCTAACAATACTGCTACGTTTGATCAGCTGCCCGCTCAAAAGATCGTAGACAAGCACCAGGGCCACAAATGTTACGGCGACCTCTTTGGATAGGAGTGCAAGTGAGATGCTAAGCGCAGTGAGAATTAAAACCCACTTATGTTTATGTGAGACAACATGGCACAGGACGGCCAGAAAAAAGAAGAGCCCGCACAGAACGTCCGTTCTTCCCGCAATCCACGATACCGATTCCACATGTATGGGATGGACTGCAAATATTAGTGCAGAGACAAACGCCGCAGGTTCTGCAAATTCTTTATTAAACCCTCTAAGTACAGCGAGAACCATGAAATACAGGAGTACCGCTGAGATCGAGAAGAACAACAAATTGCTCAGATGAAACCCAAAGGGCGACACCCCCCAAAACCCCTTGTCCGTAACCATGGAAGCATACACAACAGGGCGGTAATAACGGGCCTTCTTATTGTTTTCCACGGGTGGGGCAATTACATTGATGATGTTTGAGGCATCGAAAGAGACCTGACTCTTCGATATCACCTCTACGTCGTCCCACACGAAATCGTTAACTAGTGACGGGGTGAACAGTGCTAACGAGAATAAAAAAATAAAGACAGCCGGGAGATATCTCCGTCTGATCAAATTAGATATAACTTCCAT
>QIHJ01000401.1 GCA_003229065.1 Candidatus Dadabacteria bacterium | reverse complement strand
TGTAGACAGTGAAGATTACGATGCTTTTATTGATGCTATAAATTATTTCAATAAAAAGTTATAGCAAGATTATACATGGCAATGAAACCCAACTCTGAGAGAGAGGAGGAGAATAATAACCTCACCCACTCCCGAATTCTCAAACGCTTCTTCGACGCTCAAGTTGCCTGGGAGTTTCGTGTTGAGGCTGTGCATGGAGCCGGGGGTCGATGTACTGCTCTAATTTTGCGAATTACTGAATGACACGGTAAAAACTGTAAAATACAAACCTTCCCGCTATTATTTTGTATTGCATTACTAATAGTAAATCCACCCCAGTGCCCGGGTGGTGGAATTGGTAGGTGCAAGGGACTTAAAATCACTTAGAGAAAGTTGCCGCTATTTCGTTGGGTTAATGATAGATCTATCAAGGTTAGCTATATCATCTGGTTTGCCCAAGACGTAAAGCTCATCCCCGGTGCAAAGCTCCATATGGCTGTCGGGGTTGGATATTATTTCAGAGTTTCTTCGGATTGCCAAAACCAATACTCCGTATTTTCTTCGAAGCATAGTTTCAGCCAAGCTTTTTCCTTCTATTGGCGAGTCATCGTGAATGGATAGTGTGCTAATCTTGATATCGGCTAGTTGGAGCTTAGATTCTTGAGTTTTTGAATTCTCGACAGGCACATTCCTGAATAACCTGTATCCGTCTGAGCGCACCTCGGCAACCAAGCTTTCGATATTGTCCCTTGGTATTAGATATTTTTCTAAAACCAACGAAAAGATCTCAATTGAGGTTTCAAATTCCTCTGGTATTACCTCATTTGCGCCAAGCGAGTATAAGGGCTTTACCTCGTTTACAAACCTTGTACGTGAAATAAGGTAGGCGTCAGGGTTAAGCTTTCTGGCTTGCGCGATAATTCTGCGGTTTACAATAGCGTCGTTAATGACGGAAACCAGCACTCTCGCACCTTGGATGTTTGCGTGCTTTAAAATAGTCTCTCTTGATGCATCGCCGTAAAAAATGGGTTCACCCTTCGATCTTTCACTTCTTACGGTATCGGGATTCATTTCAATTATTACATAAGGAATGCCCGCAACCTTTGCGGCCCTCGCCAGGTTTTTGCCGTTGAGACCGAACCCTATTATAATTAGGTGGTCTTTCTTAACTTCGGCGTTAGCTGATAGTATAGGGGCAAATCCGGATCTTAACTTTTCAGGTATCGGCAGTCGCAAAATATTATCAGCCAGACGGGGTCCCAAGAGAATCATAAATGGTGTAAGAAGCATTGTAAGTAAGCAGACTGATAAAAACATTTGATAAGAATTCTCATCAAGTAATCCATATTCAATACCTGTATCGGACAAAATAAAGGAGAATTCTCCTACCTGACTTAGTGCAAGTCCTACTAGAATTGATGCTCTAAGCGGCAGCCCCAGTAAAAATGCTGCAAGACCTGCAATGAGAGTTTTTATAACTAAAACTCCAACTGTTATAAGCAATACTAAAACTATTTGTTCGAAAACAAATTCGATATTGAGAAGCATGCCTATTGATATAAAGAAAAAGCTTGTAAAGACGTCTCGGAAAGGAAGAATGTTGCTCAGCGCTTCATGGCTGTACTCAGACTCGGAGATAATTAACCCTGCCAGAAACGCTCCGATTGAGAGGGAAAAGCCAGCGCTTGAAGTCGCCCATGCCACAGCAAGACAAATTAGAAAAATACTCAAAAGAAAAAGCTCTCTGTTTCTGGTCTTTACAATTTGATATAAAACGCGAGGGACTATCCATCTAGCGCTAACAATTACTAACAAAAGTACTCCGATTATCTTGAGTAACAGATATATAAACGAATCAGACTGTATTTCCGTACTTTGGGCAATAACAGGTACAGCGAGTATCATCGGAACTATTATGATGTCCTGGAAAATCAAAATACCAAGAGTTGAGCGCCCGTAGAGACTATCGACTTCGTTTCTCTCCTGGATTAGTTTCAGGACTATGGCTGTACTGCTGAGGGAAATAAGAAATCCGATAAAAATGGATTTCCCGGTCCCAAGGCCCATATGACTGGCTATGGTAAAAACAACGAGAATGGTTAGCAATACCTGAACTGATCCCCCAATGAGGACCGATTTTCTTATTTCAAACAGTTTTGCGAAGGAAAGTTCGATACCTATAGTAAAAAGCAGCAACGCCACACCGATTTCTGCCAGGATTTCAACTTCATGTGCACCGCTTATCAAGCCCAATCCATGCGGCCCTGCCAATATACCGCTGATCAGGAATCCCACAATTGTCGGTAATCTTAGACGAAAGCAGATATACAGGATTACAATAGATAAACTAAATATTATTAAAACGCTTGTTAGTATATGGATTTCAATTTTCGACTTACTCCGTAAGTAGTTCCCGGTGCATATGTAAGCAGATATTTTTAAACTTGCTGCTATGTTTCAATACTCTAGAATACTGCCTCAACTTTAAAATTAAACCTTTTTAAGTCACACCCGGGAGAGTTCTTATCGCTCAGATAACCCCCCCGGTTTCCGAGCAACAGTATAACTCGAAATATAATTCCTGCCCGATGACTAAACAGACGGCGTAGCCAAGCGGTAGGCCCGCAGTCTGCACATTTGGGATACCCCGCTGGACGCTTCCTCCATATTATTAGAGAGAAACCACTTAAATAACCACTCCGACTATTGAATGAGTCAGTAAAAACTGTAAAATACAAACCTTCCTGCTATTATTTTGCATCGCATTAGTAATAGTGAATCCACCCCAGTGCCCGGGTGGCGGAATTGGTAGACGCAAGGGACTTAAAATCCCTCGGGTTAACACCTGTGCCGGTTCGAGTCCGGCCCCGGGCACCAGTACTTTTTTCGTCCGATTTAAACAAAGATATTATTTAACCACGAATAGACACGAATTTACACTAAGGGAAAAAGGATGCCTGTCTTCGCTAAAGCTATCAGACTGTGTATGAGGAGTACGTCCCTACAAGCGCCGCGGCAATCTCTACATGTCATTCCCGAATGTTTTTATCGGGAATCCATTAATTCCGCTCAGTCTCCTTTTCAAAAAGGAGGGGATTAATACTCAAATAAATGTGTTTTGTATCTCGGTTTAACAGCTTACGTATGAATGGAAATGTTTAGGTCTGCTAGTGTTTCAGTGGTAGTTTCGGTTTATTATCCTCTCTTCTTCCTCGTCGTCCTCATCATCCCATTCGTCTTCCTCGTCGTCCCACTCGTCCTCATCGTCGTCAAATATCCCGTCATCGTCCAGCTCGTCCTCATCTTCATCGTCGTCCCACTCGTCCTCATCTTCATCCCATTCTTCATCTTTTCTAAGAAGCTCTAATTCTTTAGTCATCAAATGCCCCCGAACAATAAAAATCCGGTGATTACTACGCACCGCTTAATTTATATCTGAAAACTTACATTCTGGCATAGAAAAGTCAAGCTATATTATAGCCTGTTTCTAATGCCGGTAAATACTATTTATTGCAATATTATGCATAGGTTGCAGTATGTTAGAAGTGTCCAGTGCCCCGGAGACACGAGTGGCTTTGAACCGTATTGCGGCGTAGCCCTATATATTGTCAGGAGTGATCAGATCACCGTGTTTTTTTAGGAATTCCTCGACCATCAGGACCATGTCCTCAGAACCTACGTATATGGGCGAGCGCTGGTGGAGCCTCTCGGGCTCAAGCTCCAGTATGCGCCTTTCCCCGTCAGTAGCCCTGCCGCCCGCCTGCTCCACTATGTACGACATAGGGTTGCACTCGTACAACAGCCTCAGCTTTCCGTTGGGCGAGTCCTTTGTCGGCGGGTAAATGAATATACCACCGGTAATGAGGTTCCTGTGAATGTCCGCTACCATAGAGCCGATATATCTTGAATCATAGGGTCGGTTCGTATCTTTATCCTCACCTTTGCAATATCTTATATACTCTTTAACCCCTTCGGGAAAGCTGATGAAATGGCCCTGGTTGACCGAATAGATCCTGCCGTTCTCAGGTATTTTCATGTCCGGGTGCGAGAGGCAGAATTCTCCTATTGTAGGGTCGAGCGTGAAGCCGTTTACCCCTCTGCCGGTCGTGTAGACAAGCATTGTGGAGGAGCCGTATATCACATAGCCCGCTGCTGCCTGCAGGGCGCCTTTCTGCAGAAAGTCTTCATTCGTACATGGCCCCGGCGGCTCGGAGACTCTCCTGTAGATGGAAAAGATGGTCCCGACGGATACGTTCACGTCTATGTTCGAAGACCCGTCTAAAGGGTCCATGGCGATTACATATTTAGCGTCTTTTGAAATCTCGTCTTCGAATGAGACGAAATCCTTATTCTCCTCAGAGGCGATTCCCGCACACTGACCCCCGAGCTGAAGCGCGGCGATAAAGCGGTCGTTTGCGAAAACGTCGAGCTTCTTTACGTCTTCTCCCTGTACGTTCGTCGTGCCTATGCTCCCGAGTATGTCAACGAGGCCCGCCTTGTTTACCTCACGGTTTACTATTTTTGCGGC
>QIHJ01000414.1 GCA_003229065.1 Candidatus Dadabacteria bacterium | reverse complement strand
TGACCTATTCTTATATACAACTGACCACTTTATACAAAGGGATTCCTAAAGAATATTCCGGATTATTTATACCCGGGATGTTTTTGCTATACCTTTTTATCTTCCTCTATTTATTCTATGATTTTATAAAAAATGCGCTCAGCTACAAAGGAGCTCCGAAAGAGCACATGGAATCTACTAAAGAACACTCGGCCCCTGCCGGTTCCGGAAACTAGAAATGTCTTCAAATTCGCTACTTTATAAATACAGATTCGAAATCCTGCTGTTTTTCGTGCTTATCTTCAGCTTCGGCAGCAAATTATACCGTTTGGAGGTACCAAAGACCTACTATTTCGATGAAGTATACTATGCGTTCACCGCACAGGAGATGGCCAAGGGAAACAAGCACGCCTGGCAAAATACGGGTTATCCTCCAGAGGATTTTGCATATGAGTGGACACACCCTCCTCTGGGTAAGGAGTTAAGCGCGCTTGGGATAAAGATCTTCGGCGATAACGCCTTTGGGTGGAGGTTCTTTCAGGCGTTCTTCGGCGGCCTGGGCGCGCTTCTTATATACCTAGTGGCAAAGAACCTCTTTCTAAGTAAAGGGGTGGGACTGATTGCTGCCGTACTCTACAGTCTTGATTCCTTCCTATTCGTGCTCAGCCGTATAACTATGGTCGATATATTTATGGTCGATTTTTTGCTCCTTGCGTCTCTATTCGTCATAAAATACGCAAGGTCCAGAAAGAAGCGGGATTATTCGCGGGCGCCTCGATGTCGATTAAATGGAGCGGTGTATACATATGGATATTTCTTGCCGGAGTCTCTTTTTTTCTTATCTATTACTATGAAGTCAGCCAATCGGATTCAAAAGACCGCTCATACATTAAATCGGTTGCAAATATAATTCCGAGAATGGCTCTCGCATTCGGAGTATTGCCTTTACTTGTATACGTTGCCACTTACATTCCTTTTTTCTATTTCGGCAATTCATTTACTGACTTCCTGAGTCTTCAGGACGCTATGTACGGTTATCACGGCTCGGTGGTAAGTCATCACCCGTATGAGTCCGGGTGGTGGCAGTGGCCGCTTATGCTCGAGCCCTTATATCTTCACTTCGATGATTTAGGTAAAGGTATCAGGTCGCATATTTACATGCTCGGCAACCCTTTTATATGGTGGACTGGATGCGTGTTCTTTGTACTGGGGGTGGTTCAAGCCATTAGGAAGGAGTATCCTTCTCTCATATTCGCCGTCGTAAGCGTTCTTGCGCTTTGGCTCCCGTGGGCGGTATCTCCCAGAAAGATCACATTCATATACCATTTCCTGCCCGCTTTCATCTTCGTTCTCATAATAAGCGCTTATTTTCTCGACCGCCTTTGGAACATGAATAAAAAATACGGGAAAATACTCGTAATCCTATATTTGCTCACGGCGGCTGGAGTGTTCTTCTATTTTTATCCGATTACCGCGGCAGTCCAAATGGAGGGGTATAAGCATGGACAGTATATGTGGCTTGAGTCCTGGAAGTAACGTCATCGGAAATAAGGATATATACTGTCATCCCTTAACATTTCATAGTCATACACCTTAATTGCCATAGTACTGCGTACCTAAATTATGAAAAGATCAGACCTCATATACTCGCTTATTATCGGACTCATAATATCTGTTTTTGCCGTGGTGGTACTGAGTACTCTGAAAGCTGAAATTCCAGAAGATTATCATTCATATCTCGCGTATTGGCCGTTGGCGCTCTTAATTATCCCCACCCTCGTCGCACTTTGGGTATACGTTTCCTCCCGGCTCGGCGCCTACAGGCACTCGTTATTTCAATTCGGCAAATTCATTCCGATTGGCGTGTCCAATCTCACAATAGACTTCGGGGTACTAAACCTTCTTATATTCTTATCCGGCGTCGAAAAAGGTTATTTATTTTCTGCTTTTAAGGCCATATCGTTTCTGTTTGCCGTCGCTAACAGTTATTTATGGAATAAGTTCTGGGCATTTGAGAGCGTTGAGACTAAGGGGATGGGAAAGCAGTTCTTCAAATTTCTCATAGTTTCAGGCGTGGGTTTTGTTATTAACGTAGCGGTTGCGTCTTTTCTGGTTAATTTCGTCGGTCCTCTGGGCGGAGTGTCTTCCGTACTCTGGGCTAATATATCGGCCCTTGCCTCTGTATTTATAGTAGTGGTCTGGGACTTCCTGGGTTATAAATTCCTCGTGTTTAAAAAATAGTCCTGCAGAGCCTCACTATCAAAACCCTACCCATCCGAATTTGTATGTCCACAGAACCCCCCAGAGGTTTACTATTATCCCGATCACTATGAGGGTTATGTGATACCAACGTATCTTATCCCCGATTCCCTTTACGGTCAGGAGGAAAAGGAAAGGATAGAAGTCCAGAGCAAAGCGGTACCCGAACTGTGTAAAACCCCAGGTGCCGTGGCAAAAATCCACTAATGCTATAAGCACTATCGATAACCAGCAGCCTATGGCAATCTTGTTTCTTATTCCGGCAAAGAACGCGTAAATGAAAGCGGGTGTTGTAATCCATATCGCAAGCCCGTTCCATGAGGGGGTAATATAAGGGAACTCGTTTGAGAAGTTAGGCAGTCTGCCGAATATAATCTTCAGGTGCCTCGGGATGTAGCTTAAGTCGAATATCCCCTCGGCGTACCAGTACTCCTCCAGAATTCCCGGGATAAGATAGTACGAGATGTCAAATGGCGTATCAAACCTGGCGTAGTTATAAACCGCGTTAAACACTACGAATATGCCTGCGCCGAAGCCCATGTAGATAAGAGGCTTTAAATTAATTCTCCTTATTATGCTCTTTGTGCCGCCCCTCTTATACCACTCGTCCAGGTACATAGCCATGAAGAACGGGAAACTCAGTATGGTTGGCAGCCTGGTCCAATAAGCTGCGCCAAGGCCAAGTCCCGGCAGCAGAGGATGTGCTTTCTTGAAGCTCAAAATAATAGCGATAAACAAAAAAGTTACGGAAATCACATGGGAAAACATCCAAACCCCGCCGTGAGCGGCAACCCACCAGTGTATAGTTCCGAAACCGAACATGACAGCGGTCCAGATCTGAACTTTTATGCTTCGCGTTATACACCTTGCAGCTAAGAACGCCAGAGATACGTTGATCGAGCCGAATAAGTAGGAGAGTAATGTTTGGTTGGTATCGAGTCCCGTTATTGCTACAACCGGCAATATTAGTATCGCAGGCACGGGCGGAGGTACTATAAAGTATTTCCCGTTATAATGCGCAAGCTCTATCCAGGTGAGATTATCATGCAGGTGCAGCCGTCCGTTCAGAATAGCGTCTGCAAGTAGCACAAAATTATTAAATTGAGTCGGCTGTCCGTTAGTCGTAAAAAAATAAATCACGAACGATACCACTGCTATAGCGACGGCGACTAACAATATGGTTTTATTTGATCCGGTCTTTAACTTATCGTTCATACCTATTATTTTCTCAGAATATACTTATATATGTAAAGATTAGAAAGGTGGACCAGATAGTCACGCACGACTCCCCCGCCGAGCTTACTCTCGCCGTGTATTCTGTCTCCGAATAATATAGGCACTTCAATCACGTTTTCGTACTTCCCCCGCACCAATATTTCAAGCCCTATCTTAAATCCAAGCGGGTTCAATTCCTTATTCTCTATAACCTCTCTACGAAGGAAGAAGAACCCCGACATCGGGTCTTTAACGTCCGTTAAGCCGAGTACGAGGAGTGTAGCTATTTTGGAATAGACCTTCCGGCCAATCGACCATTTCTCAATTCCACCCTCATCTATGTACCTGCTTCCGATAGTAATATCCGCTTCCCGATTTATGATAGGCTCCACGAGCTCGGGTATTTTCTCGGGAGGATGACTCAAATCCGCGTCCATCACTCCCAGTATAGGGCTCTTTGACATTGCAAAACCCTCAAGCACCGCTGAGGAAAGCCCCCTCTTGTCGCGGCGCCTCAGCACCTCGAGGTTTGCGTATCTATTTTTAAGCTCGAGCGCCGTCTTCCAGGTCTCATCGGGAGAATCGTCGTCAACGACGATTATTTTCCCCTCAAGCTTATTACCATCCAGAACCTCTGTGATTTTCTCTATCAGGATCGGCAAGTTCTCAGATTCGTTGTATGTAGGGATAACGATTGTTATATCCATTTTTAAAGTCCTTTTCTTGGAGCCGATTATACTAACACTTTATCTTTTAAAGGGATATACGGCTATTTCTATTTAGAATGTATACAATGTCACGTCCGGTCCGTATATTTTCAGAATGCCCATCTGAACCTCACGAATGAGGATAAAAAGAGCGCATAGAACAGTATTGATATAAAAATTATCAGATAATTTATATTCTTTCTCCTGCCCAATAACGCCAGGGCGATAAAGATAGGGAACATGGCCAGTGTGTATCTCGGTATGCTGTTCCAGAACCAGGTCGAAGTAATGATAAGCCATGTAGCCAGGGCGTATAAGCAATATGATAGACGAAGCCTGAAAAAACTGTATATGATCAAAGCTAGTCCCATAAATGCGAAGATAATCTCAATCGTACCCCCGAGCATTTTATTTGCGGGAGAGTTGACGTTAAGTGCAAGCTCTCCGCTCATAATATTCCAGGCGTTTTTAAACCCTTCATAAGGAATAGCAAGCTTTTTATTCCAGTTTTCGCTTTGTATATCCAAGAAATACAACGGGTCTCCGGCAACTACGTAGTTTATTATTAGGAATGTGAGTAAGCCAAGCCCTATCATCCCGATCCAAATAATGTCCAAACGGATATTCCTTATCTTGTAATCTTTTTGCGATAAGTATTCAATTATGAGGACCGGAATCAGAAGTATTCCCGTGATTCTCGTGGCCGCGGCCAGCATCCCCAGTACGCTTGCCAGAGCCCACCTATCATTTCTGGCATAGTAGAAACTCGAAATTGTCAGTGCCAGGAATAGGCTCTCGGTATAAGCCGCATGCAGAAAATACGCCGTAGGGAATACCGAGAAATATATAACCGTCCTATAGGCGTCTTCCTTTTCAAAATCGAGTTTGACGAGCTTATACAAGTAATAAGCCGCTGCCGCATACGACAGGTTCGAGACGACAAGAGCAGATACTATGTAATTCTGGAAAATATATGAGAACAGCTTGATAAGGAGCGGGAATAGAGGGAAGAATACGATCTGAAGGGGTTCCTTCCGTCTACGGTTAAAGCGCCGTATCCGTACTTTGCTATTTTTATATAGTGCTGAACGTCCCAGGTATTCCACAAATCAAGCAGTTTGTCAGGAAATCTTTCTTCTATAACTAAATGTGACGCAATTGCGAACACGAACGTGCCGATTATTACGGTAAGAACTACAGGTAATATGTCTAATATATCGTTGAGATTCTTTCTACCCATAACTAAAAAGCCCACCTGAATCTTACAAATTGGGATAAAAATAGCGCATAGCATAATAGTGAGAGGAAAATTATTATGAAGTTAACCCCCCTGCGCCTGCCAAAAAGCGCCATGAGAATAATCAGCGGAAACATCGTAAGCGTAAACCTCGGTATACTGAGCCATATCACGCTCGAAGTCACAAGAAGCCAGGTCAGTAGAGCATACAAGCTGTATGAAATACGTAGTCTGAAAAAACTGTAAATAACACCTGCAAGTCCAAGTACCGCAAATATTATCTCGGCCCAGTCTCCGGTGAATGCTCCCGATGGCGAGCGTCCGGGAAGGCCCCTGACCGCGTTCAGAAATCCCTCGTAAGGCAGCGCAAGCTTCCTCGACCAGCTCTCCTGCTGTACCTCTAAGAAATAAAACGGGTCTCCGGCTACCATATAGTTTAAAATCAGATACGAGACCAGGCCCAGCCCGATTATCCATATCCACAAAAAGTTTATCTTG